>PAJK01000044.1 GCA_002706025.1 Oceanospirillaceae bacterium | reverse complement strand
GGGCAAGGTCGAGATGCTGACCAAGAGAAATCGCCAGCAGTGATACATTCACTGAATGCTCGGCGGTGTACTCATCCTGATGCTTCAGCCGCGTCAGCCACAGCATGGCGTTGGGGTTGCTGATCACCCGCTGTACGCAGTCTTTCACCATCACCTGTGCCTGCTTCATATTCAGCGCCTGGCCCAAGTGCGCACTGGCAAACAGCTGCTTCACCTGCACTTTGGCCGCCTGATAGGTGCGGTTGGCTTCGCTCAGCTGGCGCGCCATATCCTGCTTTTCGACGTAGCGGGTGCGGGTAACCCGCTGGGTGTTTTTGGTTTTATCGAGGGGAATCCAGTCTTCTTCGACCACATCCACCCACACGGTCTTACAGTAATCCTGCACCATGTGGATGTCTTTTTCGCTTTCCAGCAGAAACCCCTGAAACAGGAACGGCGATTCTTCCCAGGGGATATCCAGCTCAACCACGTACATGCCGACAGTCAGCTCCGCCACGGTCAGCTGTTTGCGGACCTGACGTTTATGTACACGGTACTTCTGCCCGTTACGGGTGGTGGTGACAGATGCGATCAAAGGGTGCCTGCGCCTAAAACAAAGATACTGATGACTCTCTGTTCAGTTTATAAGCAGATGGCAAAAGCGCGAGAGCGCGGAAGCTGACATTCGATACAGGTGGCGCTTTTTACAGAACATTTTCAGCACAACTGTGACGTAGTTACCCCGCCCAGCTATCCCACCCAGCTGTCCCGGTCAGTTACCCCGTGCAGAAGCCAAAGACCGCCTGAGGCTTTTTGTAAAGAAGTAAGAATGAATCGCAATCGAATATTGATACTCATTCCCGATAAGCGCAATATGACGATTATATTGCAGTAGCGATGAACCGATCGGGAGACAGAATCTATGTCTGCAGAAGCTGTTTATAACCGCCGTGTCCGCTGGGCCGGTGTCTTACTGATTTCCACCGTTTGCCTGCTTGGCATCAGCCTGTGGCTGGGCAAACCACAGACCGCTCCGGCCCAGGTCTATTCGACCGATGCGCCGGAATCTGCGCTGCGTTCCTGAATGTTCAGGGAGTACGTTTACTCCCTGAACAGTTACTACCCTAAACGTTAAGCTCATAACGTTAAGACCAGCCCCGCCAAAAAGCAGGGCTTAAACGCCTGTCACCTCAATCGTGCTGCGGCCATCAGCTGCACTAAACAGCAGACGGTGGTCAATCACGTCAGGAATTTCCGTCGGATGATGGGTAACGTACAACAGGGTAATGTCTTTCTGCTCCGCCAGACGGTTAATGAATGCGAGCACTAACATACGGCTCGGATCATCCAGCCCCTGACAGGGCTCATCCAGAATCAGCAGCGGCGGCTGTTTAATCAGTGCCCGGGCGATCAGCACCAGACGCTGCTCACCATAGGATAAATGCTGCAGACTCTTGTTGGCTTTATCGCGCAGGCCGATGATGTCCAGCCACTGCAGCGCCAGCACTTTATCGTCATCGCCGGTGCTCTGATACAGACCAATGCTGTCGTACAGACCGGAAATAACCGTGCTCAGTACGTTGGTGGTGGCGCGGTATTCCCACTGCAGAGACGCCGACACCAGACCAATATGCTTTTTGATGTCCCAGATGGTTTCACCACTGCCGCGCTGAATTCCGAACAGTTTTAAATCGTTGCGGTAGCACTGCGGATTATCACCTGTGATCAGTTGCAGCAGACTGGTTTTGCCGCAGCCGTTCGGCCCCTGAATCGCCCAGTGCACGCCCGGCTCAACGCGCCAGTTAAGCTCAGAGAATAATTCACGGCCGTCGTAGCTGATCGACACATTCTTCATGCCCACCAGCGGATCACCATCGTCCAGCTGCAGTCGCTCACGCGGCGCTGGCGGGAAATCCGGTAATGGCCGGTCGAAATGCACCAGGCCCTGCAATTCCGGCTGCGCCAGTACATCCTCTTTCGTGCCCTGATACAGCAGTTGCGCGTCGTGCATAAACGCCGCATGAGAAATCCAGGATGGCAGCTCATCGAGACGATTAGCCACCCACAGAATGGCCTGCCCTTCTGCCTGTAGCTGATCCAGTGCTTCACTAAGAGCCGCACGGCTGGTCTGATCCAGACCTTCCAGCGGCTCATCCAGCACCAGCAGATCCGGGCGTTCACGCAGGGCATTAATCAACAGCACTTTACGACTTTCGCCGGTGGATAAGGCACGGAAACCTGAGTCCAGCAGATGGCGGATGCCAAGCTTCTCAATCCACGCTTCGACCTCTTCTAAAGGCGCCAGAAAATCGCGGATCAGTGTGCCTTTGTCGGCGCTGTCATTAAGATCGCTTTCGTCTTCTTTACGCTCAGTTTCAATCTGCTCGGCCTGAGCTTCCAGCGATACATAAGACACATTAGCCGGCAGGTTATCTGCCGTGCCTTTGCTTAATACCACACGCTCTGCCGCCAGCAATGACAGCACGGTTTTACCGCTGCCGTTGGTACCGGTAATAGCCCAGAATTCACCGGCATTCATTTGCCAGTCAGCAACCTGCAGATGACGTCCGTCGTGCAGACGGGCAAGAATATCTTTGAAATGCATGAATAAGATCCGCACAGACTTATCAGAACGGCCACGGCAGAACGCCGTCAGACCGGAGAAACAAACAGGCCGGAACAGTATCCGGCCTGATGGGAAACGCGTTAAGAATACCGCGCCTTCAGCCCGGAGGCCACTTCAGCGGACGGCCGCCAATAATGTGCAGATGCAGATGGAAAACCGACTGACCGGCACCCTCGCCGTTATTGATCACCAGACGGAATTTATCGCCCAGCCCTTCCTGCTCAGCGATTTTATTGGCGGTCAGCATCAGGTGACCAAGCAGCGCCTGATCTTCGGCTGTGGCATCGCACAGACGGGGAATGGGTTTACGCGGAATCACCAGAATATGAGTCGGCGCCGCCGGATACATATCGCGGAAGGCCAGACACAGATCGTCTTCGTAGACGATGTTCGCCGGCGCTTCGCCGCGGGCGATTTTGCCAAAAATAGTATCTTCAGACATAAAGTCCTCCGGTATCAGAAAGAGCCTCTACCTTAGGGAAAAAGATGGCGGTGGGCAATGCGGCCTGAGTCGCAGTCGCAGCTCAGGCCCGCGTTGTCAGACGCTGCCAGCCAGACTCAGCTGATATGGCAGTTGAGAAAGGTTATGACCATAAGCTTCAGGTCATCCAGTGTACGCTGTGCGCGCTGGCCTTTCTGATGCACGATCACCAGACAGGCAGCGTGAGTGATTTCCAGATACATGCGGCCCATGCGCTCGCGCTCACGGATATGCGCTTTGCTGCCCATGCGCTTGAACACTTCTGCCATACGCGAGATGTACATTTCATCGTGGCGTTCATCCAGTTCCCGCAGCTCAGGCACGGCGAACATGGCCTGTACCAGGGTCAGAATCGCTTTCTGCTGTTTATAGGCTTTGAGATTGGCAGCCAGCATTTTGTCCACCAGCTCTTCGCGGTCCATTTCTTCAATCGGCCACAGGGCAATACTGTCCAGCGCGGCTTCCACTTCTTCCAGCCAGCGGCTGCCCATGGCAAACAGAATGGCGTGCTTGTTGGGGTAATAGTGGTAGAGGGAGCCAACGGATATGCCGACTGCGCGGGCAATCAGAATGGTATTAAGGTCGTCGAAGCCGACTTTTTCCAGCAGCTCGCTGGTCGCATCAAGGATCTGTCGTGAGCGTTCCCGCGAACGTCCCTGAACCGGGGCATTACGGGGGGCGAGATTCTGTTTTTTCTGGGGTTTATCCACGGCGGCTCTTTTGCTCGTTTTTCATGATTTTTCAGGTGCCTCTGTCCGGCTGATCCCGGATCAGCGCCGGCAGACAATTATATCCGTCTGACCCGAGGGTAACATTCATCGGATGACAATTACCCGCTTCAGATTGAACAAAGACAAAAAATGGAACGACAATCCGCACTTTCAGCCAGGCATAAAAAACAGAAAGGCACAGGCGCGGTAAAGCAGCCTGTGCCCGGATTCTGAGAGAGGTTCTCAGATAAAGCTGTCGCGGAACACGTAATACATCATGCCCAGAATGTGACCCGGCTTACGCAGCAGAGTACCNCCCGGGAAAGACGGTGTTGGGTAACGGGCAAACAGGTCGAATTTNTCNGCNGANGTAGAAATAGCATCGGCCATCAGNTTACCGCCCAGCGTTGCCANNGCCACACCNTGNCCTGAGTAGCCCTGAGCCACAAACAGGTTTTCTTCCAGACGNTCNAAATGNGGCTGACGGTTTAAGGTAATCGCCAGCTGGCCNGACCAGCCGTAGTCAATTTTCACGTCTTTCAGATACGGGTAGCGNNTGATCATGGCNCCGCGCACAAACTGACCAACNTCCTTNGGCTNNCGNCCNGTGTAGGTTTCACGNCCNCCCCACAGTAAGCGGTTATCGCCGGAGGTACGGAAATAATTCACNGCGAATTTGGANTCGGCAACGGCTACGTCATCNCGGTTAATGCGTTTACACATCTCATCTGACAGNGGCTCAGTGGCCAGCATCAGGCTGCGGATCGGCATAATTTTACCGGCNACNCGTGGTTCCAGTTTATCCAGNTAGCCGTTACAGGCGACCAGAATGTATTTGGCTTTTACTTTACCGCCTTCGGTCACNACTTCTGCNTTTTTACCGGCGCGGTAACTTTTTACCCGGCTGTTTTCGTAAATNTTCACACCAGCGGCAGCNGCGGCTTTACCCAGNCCNCGNACATAGTTCATCGGATGCAGATGCAGCGCATCTTTCCACAANTTACCGCCGAAATACTGATCCGTGCCGAGCATGTCCTGTACTTCCTGAGTACTCAGTTTGCGTACCCGGTCGTAGCCCATTTCATTCTGCATATAGGCAGCAGAATCGTGCATGTCTTTGATGTCTGATTTACGTGCAGCAACATANGCGATGCCTTTTTTNAGNTCNCATTCAATGTTGTGTTTTTCGATCAGCTGGCGCACTAANTCAACGGATTCTACCGACATATCGAACAATGCCTTACCGTCTTTCATGCCCACTTTCGCCACCAGATCTTCAGCATCCTGGTTATGGCCCTGACACACCTGACCACCATTACGACCAGATGCNCCCCAACCTACACGATTGGCTTCCAGCAACGTAACNGAATAGCCACGTTCTGCGAGATGCAGCGACGCCGACAGACCGGTGAAACCGGCACCTATCACACAAACATCCGCCTCAACCTCCGACGCAAGCGCCGGGAAAGCGCCAATATCAATGGCGGTATCAACGTAGTAGCTATCTTCGTAACCGGAACTGCTCATTTCCAAAACCTTCTTAACACGTAAAGTCAGGCTACAGGCCTGCAAACCACCCGCAACCGGGACCAGAAACCGAATAATACTTCAGGTTTTNAATTTTTTACAGTTTACATTCTGAACATTTTTTTATCTCACCNGATTGATTTANCCNGGNCCTTTACATAATCTATAACCCGAATAATGTTTCGGGTTAGACCTGTACTCAGACATTATCGGTTTTGTACCGTGATGCCGTTCACGGTATTCCCGCCGCCTTATTTCAACAAAGGCAAAAATATGGGTCTAAAATCAATAAGTTATGCGTAAACGCAAAGGTGATTTATGGAAGCCGTAGAAAGGTTTCTCACAGAACATGGAATTACAGAAGTTGAATCCATCCTGCCGGATATGACTGGTAATGCCCGTGGAAAATTTTATCCGACCAAAAAATTCCTGGCCGAAACCAGTGGCCGCCTGCCGGAAAGTATTCTGGTACAGACGGTAACCGGCGAATGGGCAGACAACCACTATGATCTGGTGGATGCCAGTGACCGCGACATGCATCTGCATCCGGACCCTGACACTTTCCGCCTGGTGCCCTGGGCCGATGAGCCGACTGCACAGGTCATTAATGACTGTTACACCTCCGATGGCCAGCTTCACCCACTGGCAACCCGTACTGTGCTGCGTAAAGTCCTGACCTTATTCGAAAAAGAAGGTCTGAAGCCGATCGTTGCACCGGAGATGGAATTTTATCTGATTCAGAAGAATCACGACCCTGACGCTGAACTACGCCCTGCCATTGGCCGCTCCGGTCGCCAGGAAACCGCACGTCAGTCTTACAGTATCGATGCTGCCAACGAGTTCAATCCGGTGATTGATACCCTGTACAGCTACTGCGAAGCCATGGATCTGGAAGTGGATACCCTGATTCACGAATCCGGTGCTGCGCAGATGGAAATCAACTTCCTGCACGGCGATCCGCTGTATCTGGCTGACCAGGTATTCTTCTTTAAACGTACCCTGCGTGAAACCGCCATCAAGCACGGCATTTACGCCACCTTTATGGCAAAACCGATGCAGAATGAGCCTGGCAGTGCCATGCACATTCACCAGAGCATCGTCGATAAAGACGGCAAAAACGTATTCGTGCGTGAAGACGGCACTTTCAGTGAAATGTTCTACAACTACCTCGGTGGTCTGCAGAAATACACACCGCACGCGATCAGCTTTTTTGCACCGAATGTGAATTCTTATCGCCGTTTTGCACCAGAAATTGCCGCGCCGATCAATATGAAGTGGGGTATCGACAACCGCACAGCGGGTCTGCGTATCCCGGAAGCGCCACCGGAAGGCACCCGGATTGAGAACCGCTTCCCTGGTGCTGACTCCAACCCATATCTGGCGATTGCCGCCAGTCTGGCCTGTGGTTATCTGGGTATGAAAGGCAAATTACAGCCAACCAAGCCAACCTACGATGCGGCGGCAGAAGAAGGCGATACCGTCGAACTGGCACGGACTCTGGAAGAAGGTCTGCGTTTGATGGAAGACTGCCCGGAACTGCGCGATATTATGGGTTCTGACTTTGTTGATGCATTTATTGGCGTGAAACGTGCTGAGTATGAAACCTTCCATAAGGTGATCAGCTCCTGGGAACGTGAATATCTGCTGTTAACTGTATAAAGTGGGCAATTGGCGACGATCTACCCCCGAGGGGGTAGATCAGCGCTACAACAAACCTATTTAAAGTAGAGAACAACACTGCATAGCAATGCAGGAAGCTGATAAATTGTTAGATTAATAATGCAAAAGTAAAACTCCTGAATCTGTGAGAGGAAATAACATGAAGGAAACTCTTAAGTCGCGCCTGAAGATGTCTGTAGCAGCCATCACCCTGGGTATGGCAGCTATTGCTCCGGCAACTCAGGCTGAAGAACTGCACATTTACAACTGGGCAGACTACATCGACGAAGAAAGCATTCCTGAGTTCGCCAAAGAAACAGGCATGGAAGTTACCTACGACGTATTCGACAGCAACGAAGTGCTGGAAGCCAAACTGCTGGCCGGTAAATCCGGTTACGACCTGGTTGTGCCTTCTTCCCACTTCCTCGGCCGTCAGATTCAGGCCGGCGTTTTCCAGAANCTGGATAAATCCAAACTGCCAAACTACAANTACCTGGANAAAGANCTGATGGCCGTTCTGGCATCTCAGGATCCGGGCAATGCTTACGGTGTTCCTTACATGTGGGGTACCACAGGTATTGGTTACAACGTAGACAAAATTAAAGAAATTCTGGGTGATGATGCACCGGTCGACAGCTGGGATCTGGTATTTAAACCAGAAAACCTGGAAAAACTGTCCAAGTGTGGTGTGAACTTCCTCGACTCTTCTGACGAAATTTTCCCACTGGCCATGCACTATGTTGGTCAGGATCCGAACAGCACGGATTCAAAACTGTATAAAGGCGACAGCGAAGCTGCCAAGCTGCTGAAAGAACTGCGTCCATACGTAACCAAGTTCGCATCTTCCGGCTACATCGATGCACTGGCTAACGGCGAAATGTGTGTGGTTGTAGGCTGGTCTGGTGACGTACTGATGGCTCAGTACCAGGCAGAAGAAGCTGAAAACGGCGTCAGCATCGAGTACGTAATTCCTAAAGAAGGTACTCAGATCTGGTTCGATATGATGGCAATTCCGGCAGACGCTGAAAACACTGAAGGCGCTCTGAAATTCATCAACTACATGTTGGATCCAAAAGTGATCGCCCGTGCAACTGACTACGTTGCTTACGCTAACGCGAACACTGAAGCACCTAAATATCAGGATCCTGAAGTGACCAACAACCCATCTGTTTACCCAACAGAAGAAACCAAGGCCAAACTGTACCCAAGCAAAATCCGTGGTGCAAAAATTGACCGCATCCTGACCCGCACCTGGACCGATATCAAAACCGGTCGCTGATCAGATGAGTTAACCTTTCGGTTAAACAGGTAAAAGCCCCGCCAGTGTTAACACTGGCGGGGCTTTTTTATGCCTGTTTTTTGCACAGCCCTGTTATTATTCCCCCTGAGCAGCNNNGCCTGNCGGATAACAACGCTGTGNNAAANNCNTGNTGGCACGGACAGACAGGGAACAGGGAACAGGGAACAGGAAACAGGGAAGACAGGAATGCAGCCAATGGAAATGACCCTCACTGACAGCCTGACGCAACTGAGNGACGATCTGTGGATCGNCGATGGCGAAGCCGTGCGTTTTTTCACCCTGCCCTACACCACNCGCATGACCATAGTGCGCCTGACCNATGGCCGCTTATTTATTCACAGTCCGATNCGTCTGACGGAGTCGCTGCAGCGGCNGATCCGGGCATTGGGTGANGTNCGTTATCTGATTGCNCCNAATCATCTGCACCATCTGTTTATCAAAGACTGGGCTGAGGCATATCCCCGGGCNGANCTGTATGGCACTGAAGAAGTGATTAAAAAGCGTGCGGATATTGNTTTCAGNGGCCAGCTGAATANCGAAGATCAGCAACAGTATCCCTGGCAGCCGGCGATNCGTCAGCTGNTGTTCCGTGGCTCAGCGGCCATGGAAGAATGTGTATTTTTTCATCAGCCGTCATCCACCCTGATCGTTACGGATCTGATCGAGAATTTTGATCCNCAGAGTTTCACNCCGTTTAAACGTCTGATTGCCCGNGCCAGTGGCATTCTGGCACCCAATGGCAGAACNCCCATCGACTGGCGTCTGAGTTTTGTTTTCAGCCGGCAGCAGACCCGCAGNCAGTGCGAAAAGATTTTAAGCTGGCGCCCGAAGAGAATNGTGATGGCGCATGGGGAAATTATTCACAANGGNGNNAATGGTCAGAGCGCAGAAGACCATCTGCGCGNTCACAGCGTTCCGCTTTTATATGTAAAAAGCCCCGGCTCAGGGCCAGGGCTGTTAACTGCAATAAACCCGCACAGCTACCGCTGAAGCAGATTACTGTGCTGCTTTGTTAAGGAAAGCCGCCATCCATTTGCCCACCGCCACGGAATCCGTCGCAGCACCTTCAGCATGAACGGTTTCCAGACCAGCTTCGGCCACATCATCCGGCACCACACTGCCTTTGCGCGCGGCAACCAGATCCTGCTCAAACGGAATGGTAAATTCAGGGTGCGCCTGGAAGGTCATAATGTTGTCGCCGTATAGCAGACCGGCATACTGGCAGAAATCCGATTCGGCAAATACACGGGCGCTCTCAGGCTTAACAATGACCTGATCCTGATGCATCGCATTAATGGTGAATTCCGGCATATCCGTCAGCTCGGCGGCATCACCGGTAAGACGATAAGTGTGCAGACCCACACCCCAGCCGCCTTCGTATTTATCGACCTTACCGCCCAGTGCTTCAGCAATGATCTGATGGCCAAAACAGATACCGATCAGCGGCTTGCCGAGATCGTTGATGTCACGGATCAGCGCTTCCAGCTTCAGCATCCATGGCAGTTTCTGATACACGTTGAACTTAGAACCGGAAATAATCCAGCCGTCACATTCTGCTGCCGACTGCGGGAAAATGTCGTCACGCACATCGAATACCGCGTATTCAAATTCTGCTCCGGCTTTGCCGAACAGGTTGATAAACATCTGCGCATAGCTGTCGTAGCGGTCAGTGAGTTCATCCGGTGTTGTACCGGCAGCGAGAATACCTATTTTCATGTTAATACCTGTCGAAATAGCAGTTGAATCTGTTGCTGAGTTCAAAGCCGGCGGCCGTTGAAGGGAGCAAGAGAAAAGCCTGCACGGACCCGTGCAGGCAGAAGAGTTATATCACCGCCGCCAATCAGGCTTCGGCTTCATCCTGTTTCTGTTTACGACGCATCTGCAGCATAGCTACCACGACACCAACCGCAACAATCAGAATCATCAGGGTTGCCAGCGCATTCACTTCAGGCGTTACACCCAGACGCACTTTGGAGAAAATCACCATCGGCAGTGTACTGTTACCCGGTCCGGACACGAAGCTGGCAATAACCAGATCGTCCAGCGACAGAGTAAAAGACAGCAGCCAGCCGGAAATAATCGCCGGTGCGATCAGCGGCAGCGTCACCAGGAAAAACAGCGACGATGGTTTTGCACCAAGGTCCATAGCTGCTTCTTCCAGCGATTCATCCATGTCACTCAGTCGTGACTGCACGATCACCGCCACATACGCCATACAGAAGGTGGTGTGAGCAATAATAATGGTCAGAGTGCCACGTTCCGCTGGCCAGCCAAACAGGCTTTCCATGGTCACAAACAACAGCAGCAATGACAGACCGGTAATTACTTCCGGCATCACCAGAGGTGCAGTGATCCAGCCAGACAGCAACATTTTGCCTTTAAAACGCCCCATACGGGTCAGTGCAAAACCAGCCATAGTACCCAGTACCACCGACAGACAGGAGGTGATAAAGGCGATGTTAAAGCTCAGCAGTGCGGCGTCGATGATCTGATCATTCTGGAACAGCTCACCGTACCATTTCATTGACCAGCCGCCCCACACGCCCACCAGTTTGGACTTGTTGAAGCTGTAGATCACCAGCGAGATCATAGGCACATACAGGAAAATAAACCCGAGCAGTGCCGCAATACTGAGGAAGTAAGATCTGCGTTTCATTTATACCTCCTCCTTGTTACCAATGCGGTTACGCACAAACATAATTGGCAGTACCAGAACCATCAGCATCACAATCGCTACCGCCGAGGCCATTGGCCAGTCGCGGTTAACCGAGAACTCATCCCACAATACCCGACCGATCATCAGGGTGTCGGAACCACCCAACAGTGATGGAATAACGTACTCACCCACCGCCGGAATAAAGACCAGCAGACAACCAGCGATAATGCCCGGCATTACCAGCGGCACGGTTACCAGGAAGAAACTCTGGAACGGACGACAGCCCAGATCTTCGGCAGCCTCCAGCAGCGTGCCATCGAGTTTTTCCAGTACTGAATAAAGCGGCAGAATCATAAAGGGCAGATAGGTGTAAACAATACCAATATACACCGCAAAATCAGTCTGCAGCATACGGATCGGCTCGTCGGTAATCCCCAGCGCAATCAGAATGCTGTTTACCGGGCCACCCATTTTCAGCAGCGCCATCCAGGCATAAACCCGCAGCAGGAAAGACGTCCAGAACGGCAGAATCACCAGCGCCAGCAGAAACAGACGACGGTTAGGTTCGGCCCGGGCAATCAGATAAGCCATCGGGAAACCCACGATCAGAGTCAGTATCGTGGAAATGGCAGCAATCTTCATGGAGCTTAAATAAGCATCCAGATAAAAGGTATCTTCCAGCAGGAAGAGGAAATTACCCAGATTCAGCTTCAGTGTGGCGAAGGCCTCATCGGCATCCCATTCCCACAGATCAGTAAACGGCGGGATAGCAATCGCCGCTTCTGAGAAAGAAATCTTCAGAACAACGATAAACGGAATGAAGAAGAAAATCGCCAGCCAGAAGAATGGAATCGAGATCACCAGCTGGCGACCCCAGTTCACTTTCTGCAGAAACGCCGGCAATTTAATTTTTGCCAGCGGACCTGTCGCGGTCAGTTCGCTTAATTTACTCATACAGTCAGTACCACGCTGCTGTCGACATCCCAGTACAGGTACACTTCATCTTCCCAGGTGAAGCGCGCTCCCATATCACGGGCATAGTTCGGCTGAGTAACGCGGATTTCCTTACCGCTGGCCAGACGCACACGGAACACTGACAGGCTGCCCATGTAGGCGATCTCTTCGATCCGGCCTTTCATGCAGTTCACATCCTGATCAGGCTTGTCGTGAGCGATGTTAATTTTTTCCGGACGCAGAGCAACGTGCACTTCCTGATTCGGTGCGCAGTTGATGCCGTGATCGATGCGTAATGTGCAGCCCGCTTCGGCGGATTCCACTTCCACATGATCCACTTCGTCGACGGTCACTTTACCGGAGATCAGGTTTACTGAACCGATAAACTGCGCCACGAAACGGCTGTTCGGGTATTCGTAGATTTCGTGTGGTTCACCGACCTGAACGATTTCACCATGGTTCATCACACCAATACGGGTGGATAACGTCATGGCTTCTTCCTGGTCGTGGGTTACCACGATAAAGGTAACACCCAGTTCTTCCTGCAGGTTGATCAGTTCAAACTGAGTTTCTTCCCGCAGTTTTTTATCCAGTGCACCCAGAGGCTCATCCAGCAGCAGTAATTTAGGGCGCTTAACCAAAGAGCGGGCTAACGCCACACGCTGACGCTGCCCGCCTGATAACTGGTGCGGTTTACGTTTGGCCAGGTGACCAAGCTGCACCATATCCAGCATTTCTTTTACCCGGCGTTTAACGTCTTCATCCGCCAGGCCGTCACGGCGCAGGCCAAAGCCAACGTTCTTTTCAACGCTTAAATGCGGAAACAGAGCGTAAGACTGGAACATCATATTGACCGGACGGTTCCACGGCTGAATACCAGCCATGTCCACACCATCGATCAGAATACGACCGGAAGTCGGCGCTTCAAAACCGGCCAGCATACGCAACAGAGTACTTTTACCAGAGCCGGAACCACCTAAGAGACAGAAGAGTTCGCGCTTGTAGATTTTCAGACTGACATTATCTACGGCGGTAAAATCACCGAAGTTTTTTGTCACGTTCTCAATTTCTACGAACGGCTTTGCATCCGGATCGCGCCATAAGTCAGGCGACGGTGCCGTCAGCGGGTTCACTGCAGAAATGATCTTCTTGGATTTTTCTTCTGTTGTCATAAAAAAACTACCTAAGGCCTGCGCTGGGCTGGCTGTCAGAAATTACTGCCAGATGTACTGACAAGGATCATGTACCGGTCTTTTGCTATGTCGATGAAAATAGCTGAGCGGTGTATCTCAACCCATACCCCTGCGAGGGTATTATCCCTGTATCGGAGAATAAACACTTCACCTGTACGACAAAGTGTTCATTCTCCGCTGCGCTGTTGACACTGACTTTACAGAGAGGTTTTACAGCAGTCCCAGGTAAGACTCGTATTCAATATCTGAAATCTTTTTACTCAGAATTGAATGCTCGTGACGTTTAACGGCACACAGTACATCAACAAACTGGTCACCCAGATAATGACGCAGAGCGCGGCTGCCCTCAAGACGGTCGATGGCTACTCTCCAGCTGGATGGCAGACGAATGGATTCATCAGCAATCGCGTATGCATCACCTTCAATATCCGGTGGCGCGTCCAGCTGATTTTCAATCCCCCACAGTGCTCCGGTCAATACTGCCGCTAAAACCAGATAAGGGTTAGCATCGGCGCCGGAAACACGGTGTTCGATACGACGTGCTTCCGGATCGCTTTCCGGTACACGCACTGCAGCAGTACGGTTTTCATAACCCCAGCAGGCATAAACCGGTGCATGGGAACCGTCCTGGAAGCGGTGATAAGAATTCAGATGCGGAGCGAACATCAGCATGCATTCCGGCATGATTTCAATCATCCCGGCAATGGCCATGCGCAGCATGTCAGTACCTTCATCGCCGCCATTATCGAATAAATTGTTGCCGTCTTTATCCACCAGAGAAAAATGCACGTGGAAACCACTGCCGGAATGATCAGCGTATGGCTTGGCCATAAAGGTGGAGCTGTAATCGTATTTACGTGAAATACCTTTCACCATGCGTTTGAACCAGATGGCCTGGTCAGCGGCATTCAATGGATCTTTCACATGCTTTAGGTTCATTTCAAACTGGCCGGGGCCAAGTTCAGAAATAATGGTATCCGCCATTACGCCCTGAATTTCACAGCACTCGCGCATCTCGGCGAAGAAATCTTCCAGACCATCCACATCTTCGATGGAATAGGCATCGCTGGTATTCAGACGACGACCATGGCTCTTATCCAGAATCGGTGGCTTAGGACGCTGCAGCTCTTCCGCTGAACCGTCCATCAGGTAGAACTCCAGCTCGGTAGCCATCACCGGATACCAGCCACGGGCATGGAATTTTTCCACGACGTTTTTCAGCGCCTGACGCGGGTCCACAAGGAACGGCGAGCCGTCCGGGTTTTCCATCATGGCATGCAACTGGTGACGCTGCTTTTTGGTCCAGGGCACAGGTACCGGCTTTTTCTGGATAGGCATACAGAAACCGTCGTTATCGCCGGTTTCGAACACCAGTCCGTTATCAGGTACGTCGTCTCCCCAGAAGTCGAGGCCAGCAACAGACAGCGGCAGCTTGATGCCCTCATCCATTACTTTTTCAAGGGAGTCGCCCAGCAGGCGCTTACCACGCAGGTTGCCGTTCAGATCGACGACAAAGAGGTCAAAATCATTTTCCATTGGAACACCGGATCATTATTAGAGGGTGACGACTGGCAGTCGATACCCGAAACACTATATGCTTGATTGTGATCACAAAATCAGCCACTGGCAATCCCCGAAACAGCTAAGAGACACCGTTTGCGACATGGACAAGCACTCACCCATCAGCATCACACTAGCCCAGCGCGACGAGGCTGTAACTATCACCCGATGGGTATATGACACCTTACACAACGCCGTGCTGCTGGGTCAGATACCGCCGGGACGCGCTCTGACCATCCGTGAACTGGCCAGCCTGCTGATCGTTTCGCCGATGCCGGTGCGCGAGGCGCTGCGCCAGCTGTCCGCTGAAGGCGCACTGGAGATCCAGGGCAACCGCCGGGTAATGGTGCCGAAGATGACAGCGATGAAATTCAACGAGCTGGTCGAGGCCCGCATAGCCATCGAATCGCACGCCGCAGTACGTGCTCTGCCCTACATCAATGCCACGATTTATCAGCAGTTGCAGGCCATCGACGAACAGATTGACGAGGCTGAAGCCAACAGCGATCCGGAGAATGTGACGCGCCTGAATCAGGCCTTTCACCGCACGATTTATACTGCCCATCCGCATCAGGTCACCCAGCCTTTGATTGAAAGCCTGTGGCTGCAGCTGGGGCCATTTATGCGTTTATCGGCGGAGAGTCTGGACGAGTATTACCAGATTGACCGTCACCATGAGGCCCTTACAGCCATCGAAAAACAGGACCCTTTGGCCCTGCAGATGGCCATTGCCGCCGACATCCGCGACGGCTGCGCCTTCGCCAAAATTCCAAGCAAATTGCAGAAACTTCTCAACTGATATTGCTGGCTAACAGGTCAGTGCGAGGTCAGCGCGGCCTGAGTGTCAAAGGTGACAATCATCCCACCGAAAACACTGCGCTTGCATCTTTTATTTTGTGATCACAAAATTGTGATCACATTTTTACTCAAACCCATAGCGGGAGTTACACAATGAGCCAGTCAGATATCCAGCAACAGGACGCCGGCCACCACCTGCATCCTTTCACCAACACCGGCGCACTGAACAAGAAAGGTGCCCGTGTTATTGCCCGTGGTGAAGGCGTTTACGTCTGGGACGAAGATGGCAACAAACTGCTCGACGGTATGTCTGGCCTGTGGTGTGTAAACCTGGGCTACGGCCGTAAAGAACTGGCCGAAGTTGCTGCAGCACAGATGAACGAGCTGCCGTACTACAACACCTTCTTCCAGACCACCCACACACCAGCGGCAAAACTGGCGGAAGCCATTGCCAGCGTAACGCCGGGCGACCTGAATCATATTTTCTTTGCCGGTTCCGGTTCTGAAGCCATCGATACTGTGATCCGCCTGACCCGTCACTACTGGGCGATTAAAGGTAAGCCTTACCGCAACATCCTGATTGCCCGTGAAAACGCTTACCACGGCTCTACCATCGGTGGCACCAGCCTCGGTGGCATGAGTGGCATGCACAAACAGGGCGGCCCACTGGTTCCTAACATCGAACACATCCGTCAGCCTTACTGGTACGGTGAAGGCGGCGACATGAGCGAAGACGAGTTCGGTCTGGTCTGCGCCCGCGCACTGGAAGAAAAGATTCTTGAAGTCGGCCCGGACAACGTTGCCGCCTTCGTTGGCGAACCGATTCAGGGTGCCGGCGGCGTGATCGTGCCACCAGCAACTTACTGGCCGGAAATTCAGCGCATCTGTAAAAAGTACGACATCCTGCTGGTTGCTGACGAAGTGATCTGTGGTTATGGCCGTACCGGCAACTGGTTCGGCAGTCAGACTTTCGACATTAAGCCGGACATGATTTCCATGGCCAAAGGCCTGTCTTCCGGTTACCTGCCAATCGCTGCCGTGGCGGTTGGTGATCGCGTAGCCAATGCCCTGATCGAACACGACGATGATTTCAACCATGGTTACACCTACTCAGGTCACCCGGTGTCCGCAGCGGTAGCACTGAAAACCATCGAAATCATGAAAGAAGAGAAGATCGTTGAACGCCTGCAGGAAGAGATTGCCCCTTACTTCCAGAAAACGCTGCGTGAAACCGTCGGTCAGCATCCGCTGGTTGGTCATATTGATGGTCTGGGTCTGGTTGCCGGTATGGCGCTGATGAAAGACAAAGCCAACAAGGAAGCCTTCCCATCCGATTACGACATCGGCATGGTCTGCCGTGAACACTGCTTTAACAATGGCCTGATTATGCGCGCCACTGGCAGCCGTATGATCCTGTCACCACCACTGGTGATTACCAAAGCCGAAATCGATGAACTGTGTGAGAAAGCGGTGCATTGTCTCGACCTTACTCTGGAAAGCGCGAAAGCCGCAGGAGCCCTGTAACATGGCCGATTCAGCAGATTGTAAGCAGTTGGCGAGCCTGGTTGACCATATCCGGTTAACCAGTTTCCCCGGCGAGCTGGAAAAGTACCTGAAGAAACTCTGCCACTTCGACACCTGCCTGATGCTGGTTTACCAGCACGGCAACCGTCCGGCACTGGTTCACACAGAAACAGATGAGATCAGCCCGGCGCTGAGTCTGTATCTGAAGCGCTGCTATCTGCTGGATCCGGTTTACAACGCTGTGCGTAAAAACGAAGCTCCGGTGATCAGTCGCATCAGCAACCTGGCACCGGACTCCTTTACCCAGAGCGAGTACTACCAGACCTGCTACAACGCCTTTGATCTGGTGGATGAAATCAACCTCACCGTGCAGTTAGATGAGCACAGCGTGATGGCGATTTCGCTGGGCCGTAAGTCCACACTGGGCTGCATCACCCGTACTGAGATGAATCGACTGCAGGAACAGCAGGCCATTTTATCGTCACTGATCCGTCAGTTCTGGCTGTCTAACAGTGATGAATACCTGCCACAGAGCAGAAGCCGCAGCACGCTGGAACAGGCGCTGCGCACCTTCGGCCAGGGCGTACTGACCCGCCGCGAACAGGAAATTACTGCTCTGATTCTGCAGGGCCACAGCTCGCAGTCCATTGCCGATCAGCTGAATATCAGCGTTTGTACCGTTAAGGTGCACCGCAAGAATATTCACAGCCGTCTGAACACCTCGCAACAGAGTGAAATCTTCACCCTGTTCCTCAACCATCTGAGTGAGATGGAGATGCGTGTCGTCGCCTGATACATCCGGCGTCCAAACAGCATCAGTTATGTCTTAAATCCCCGCATTCATGGGGAATATCTCCGGGCAAAGGACATGCCTGGAAACCTCCTGCTACTTTCCATGCTTCTGATCAACATTTGTACTATTGAATAAACAGCGCTAATCTTTTCATATGTGAAAGCTGGTCAACACTGACTAACACTCAGGTCTGTGAAATATGGATATACCCACCTCGTCCGAAGATGTCCCCGACGGACTACCGCACGACATTATTCTGGATAATGTCGAAGCACTGATTTACGTCGCCGATATTGAATCCAACGAACTGCTGTACATGAATAAGTACGGCCGGGAAAAATACACACCAGCCGCCGGAAAACGTTGCTGGGAAGTATTACAGAAAGATCAGACCGGACCGTGTTCTTTCTGCACCAACCCACGCCTGGTGGATGATGAAGGAAACAGTACCGGCGTTTATACCTGGGAATTCCAGAATACCGTCACTGAACAGTGGTTTCAGTGCATCGACAAAGCCATCCGCTGGAATGACGGCCGTATGGTACGCATTGAAATCGCTACCGATATTTCCCTGCGCAAAGAAATGGAACACCAGCTGGAACAGGAACGCCTGAAAGCCGAACAGCTGGCCACCACCGATATGCTGACTGGCCTGCGCAACCGCCGGGCGTTTTTTACTCTGGGCGAACAGCTGCTGCGCGAAGCCACCCGGTTTAATCAACCCGTGTCGCTGATTATGCTCGATCTGGATCATTTCAAACGCATCAATGATCAGTATGGCCATGCTGCCGGCGACGCGGTACTGACCCACGTCAGCCGCCTTATGCTGGCCACGGTCAGAGAAGCGGATATTGCCGCGCGCATGGGCGGCGAAGAATTTGTGCTGCTGTTGCCGCAAACCCGCCTCAGCCAGGCAACACAACTGGCCGAGCGGCTGCGTGCCCGTCTGGATCAGACACCCGCCAGCTTTAATAATCAGGCCCTGCACTGCACCGCCAGCTTTGGTACTACCTGTACCGAGTTACCGGCAGTGACCACGCTGGACGACCTGCTGAATCAGGCCGACCGTAATCTGTACAAAGCCAAAGACCACGGCCGCAACTGTATTTCCTGAAGCAGCGGCTGTATCAGCTGCCTGCCGGTGATGACAGCTCAGCGCTGGCCATCACATCAGACGCCTGCTCCGCCTGCGCCACTTTCTGTTCCTGCTGCTGCAGTTCGTACATAGAACGGTAGCGGCCACCTTCTATGGTCATCAGTTGCTGATGACTGCCCTGCTCAGCCAATACACCTTTGCTCAGTACCAGAATGCTGTCGGCATTGCGGATGGTTGATAACCTGTGTGCCACCACAATCATGGTCACTTTGCCCTGCAACTGATGCAGCGCCCGCTGCACTACCTGCTCGGTTTCACTGTCGACGTTGGCGGTCGCTTCATCCAGCAACAGGACTTTCGGTGAACCGGCCAGTGCCCGGGCAATAATCAGCTGCTGACGCTGACCTGTGGATAAGCGCAGACCACCTTCCCCGAGATGGGTCTGGTAGCCGTCTTCCATTTCCGCAATCACCTCGTGCAGATGCGCCTGACGCGCAGCTTCTTCCACCGCCTGCTGATTCAGACCACGACCCATATCGATGTTGTCGAAAATGGTGCTGGCCAGAATAAACGGCTCCTGGGGAATAAACCCAATCCCCTGATGCAGGGCATCTTGGGAATAATCACTGAGTGCGTGACCATCAATTTTTACACTGCCACTCTGTGGCTGATAAAAATTCAGCAGCAGATTTAACAGCGTACTTTTGCCACTGCCGGTATGACCGACCACGGCGAAAAAATGACCGGCCGGAATGGTCACATCAATATCCGCCAGTACCGGCTTATCAGCCTGATAACCGAAACGGATATGCTGCAGCGACAGCTCGCCGGACTCAATGCGCGACAAGGTGCCCTGACCGTCCTGCACCGATGGCTCCTGAAGCAGTTCGTACACGCGGTTACCGGCCACAATCGCCTGCTGGTAAAGGCTGAACTTCTGCGTGATTTCCACCAAAGGCTCAGTGAAACGGCCAAGGTAATTCAGATAGGCGTAGAGCACACCGATCTCTGCCACACCTTCCACCACCTTCAGACCGAAAAACCACACCAGCGCCGCCAGAATCAGAATACTCAGCAGGTTAATCGCCGGGCGCAGCAACAGCGATGACATGGTCACGGCTTTTAAGCGGGTGGAATAATAACCATCGTTAATACGGTCGAACTGATCCAGCTTATGCTGCTGTTGATTGGTCGCCTGAATAACCGCCATACCACTGATCGACTCGCTCAGGGTACCGTTGATATCGGAACGCAGCTGGCGGCTTTCGGTGACCTGTTTCAGACTGAATTTCTGATACAGATAAATCAGCCCGATCACGGTTGGTATCAGCACCAGCGCAATCACCATCAGCTGCACATCAAGAATCGCCATGGCGATCAGAATACCAGCCAGCATAATAAAGTTGGTCAGCACGCTGGACAGAAACTGTACGTAAATATCTTTGATGGACTCGGTATCGTTGGTGATGCGGCTGACCAGCTGGCCGGTACGGGCAAAATCAAAGAACGACATCGGCAGCGTTAACACGTGGTGGTAAACCCGCTTGCGGATATCCAGCACGGCGTTTAAGGCAATGTCGAGAAACCTCAGGTTCTGCTGATATTTCAGCAGCGTCGCCAGAATCACGGACACGATAAACAGCGAAACAATGCCAGCCACCGGCCACAGCGGATACTGGTCCTGCATAATAAAATCGTCGATAAATACCTTGCTTAACATTGGTCCGGCGACATCAAATGCCGTGGCAACCACCACCAGCAGCAGGGTTTTGATAAACAGTTTCTTATCGGCGAAGACATAACTGAGCAGCAGGCGCAGGGAACCGTTATCTTTTTCCTGCTGAGCGGTTTCGCTGTTTTTGGCGCTGTTTTCAGCACTGTTGTTTTTTTCGACAGAAGAGCTCATCAGGAGGCCGCCTCCAGATTCTGTTCCATCTGCTGATAGGCAAACATGCGGCTGTACCAGCCATCCGCGGTCAGCAGTTGCTGATGATCACCGCGCTCCATTACATCGCCATGGGCCATGACCAGAATTTCATCGGCGTCTTCAATGGCGGATAAACGGTGCGTCACAATAATTAAAGTCTGCTCTTTACGTTGCTTCAGATGACCAATGATCTGCTTTTCAGTTTCCACATCCACTGCTGACAGCGCATCATCAAGAATCAGTACAGGCGCGTGACTGATCAGCGCGCGGGCGATGGATACACGCTGGCGCTGGCCACCGGACAGGGTCACACCGCGTTCACCGACCAGGGTGTTATAAGCATCCGGGAAACGGGCAATATCATCGTGTACGGCGGCCAGTCTGGCGGCTTCATACACATCCTCATCGGTGGCGTCCGGACGCCCCATACGGATATTTTCCAGAATACTGGTGCTGAACAGAAAGCCGTCCTGCGGCACATAAGCATACTGCGCCCGCAGCTCGGCCAGCGGAATGTTCGCCAGCGGCACATCGCCGATGCGGATCATGCCGTTTTCCGCTTCCCAATAACGCATCAGCAATTGCAGCAGTGTGGATTTACCCGAGCCGGTAGCGCCGGCAATGCCCAACACCTGATGTTCGCGCAGGGTAAAAGAGACATCGTGCACGGCGACGCGCTGCGCCTGTGGATAATGGAACGTCAGCTGCTCCACCCGGATGGTATGGTGGTATGGCAGCGTGGTACCCGCATCTGTGATGGTATCCGGCAGACTCAGGGTCTGATTCAGGCGTGTCATGGCGGCACTGCCGCGCTGCAGAATATTCATCAGCCAGCCGAACGCGTACATCGGCCAGATCAGTTCTGATAAATACAGGGTAAAACTGGTCAGCTGCCCGACGGTCAGTTCATCGTTATGAATCAGCCAGCCACCGGTGAGCAGTACAATCAGCATGGCCGCGCCCAAACTGAGCTGAATAATCGGCTGAAACATGGCTTCCGAACGCTGCACGTTATAAGTACTGCTGGCAGCATGGGCGGCAATATCATCAAACTGCGCGGTTTCAATACGCTCGCGCCCCATGGATTTGATCATACGGATGCCGGTAATCGACTGCTGGGTGTGATCGTTCAGCGCCGAGAATCGATCCAGACTGTCACCGAACTGATCGTGAATGCGGTTCGACAGTTTATAAAAACCCACCGCCATAAACGGAAACGGCAGTACCGCCAGGGCCGCGAGGCGCCAGTCGATAAACACGAACATCATGATGATGACCAGAATAAAGGTCAGCAGACCATCAAAGCCGGACAGAATGCCTTCGCCGGCGGCAATTTCCACCGCATCAATATCATTGGTGGCGCGCCATCAGATCGCCGGTGGAATGACCGTTGTAAAACGCCTGCCCCTGACGGGTAAGACGCTGATAAAAATCGCGGCGCAGGTAATTCCCCAATTTGTACGATGTACCGAACAGCATACGCCGCCAGCCGTAACGCAGCAGATAGACAACCACACCGGCCGCCACCAGCCCCAGCAGGAACGGCTCAACTGAGGCCTGCTCTCCGGTGGCTAACAGACGGTCGATGGCCCGCCCGATCAGCTGCGGCACCGCCATATTGACCAGTGCGACGATAAACAGCATCACCAGCGCCAGACTGTAGGTGTACCAATAACGGCGGAAGAACCAACTCAGGTGTCGGAATAACTGCATGCAAAAAAACCAAATGAAAAAGAAAGCAATAACGCGGAAAAAAGCAGACTGGAAAAGACCTTAACCGGTAGCGATATTTTAGAGCACCGCCCGTCAGCGTCCAGAGATTCACGCCGTGACCAGCACTAACGAACTGTTCCGGT
Organism: Oceanospirillaceae bacterium; assembly: GCA_002706025.1. Lineage (GTDB taxonomy): Bacteria > Pseudomonadota > Gammaproteobacteria > Pseudomonadales > Oceanobacteraceae > Venatoribacter. The sequence goes on along the minus strand of PAJK01000044.1, from coordinate 20,187 downwards.
CAGCAGACCAGCATTTCCCTGTCCGGGATTACCCGCACGGCGCGCGAATATAACGGAAACTACCTCACAAGCGCAGAGATAATCGTTAATGGATAAGGCCTATGAGCCTTACAGATAAATGAACAGGCCGGCGAGCTACCATTCCAGCATAAAGGCTTTACGCGCCAGCATTTTTGCCACCAGCTTTTCACTGCCGTGATGCTGCAGAATCACCGCTTCAATTGCCCGGTCTGCCAGCCCGGTAACCACCGCAAGCGAACGCCTGACCTCAGTATCATCCATCGCACCAAACAGCTGCACGGCAAACGGATTATCTGCATCCTGCCGCAGCGTATTCAGCTCATGTACCTCTTTCCCGAACGCCTTTCCTTTTGGGTCCCCCTGAGCGCGGAAGTTCAGTGCACCGCCGCTGTCGAGGGTTAACACCCGGCCATCGGCGACGGCCACTGCCTGATTATCGCCGTGAAAGCCCGCAGCATCCCAGTTGGCCAGCCAGCAATGCAGCGCAAACCAATGCTGCGCCTGAGCACGCTCTCTAGCGGAAAAATGCTGAACGTTCTTCTTCGCCAGTTCGCACCAGCGCGTGACGATACAGCAGGGATCGCTGCTGTGCAGATAACAAAGTGTGGGAGCCCCGGCCAGCTGGTAAAGCATGGCGGCCAGATATTCATTGCGGGCGTGGGCGACGGATTCGGTTTCTTTAACGTAATAACGCTGACCCGCCGCATCTTCGTACACGCCAGCGGGGTTACTGCCTAAACGTCCGCCGATACGCGTCAGGGCAGAAAGATCCACTGACAGGCGATCCACTAACAACCGGCCATCAGTCAATGGCCAGCGTGCGCCGGATCAGCCCCACCTGGGCCGGTGTTTCAATGGCGCCACTGCGTGCCTTGCGCACCGCTTTAATGGCTTCATCAGGATCAGTGCCCAGCTCGGCTAACAGACGTGCGGCCATCATCCCGGTACGGCCCAGACCACCTTTGCAGTGCACCAGAATATTCTGGCCATCGCGAAGCAGGCTGCGGATATGCTTGCCTGCCGTCAGCCACTGCTGCTCAAATTCATCGGTGGTAATGGAATAATCGCGGATCGGCAGATGGCACCATTGCATACCCCGGCGTTCAACCTCGATACCCATATCGGGCACTTTCAGCATCACCAGTTCGTCGCTTTCAACCAGCGTCAGCACCAGCGCTGCGCCCCAGTTTTTAATCACATCGAGATCCGTCCCCAGATCCCGCGCCCAGGCACCGGTATGCGCCATGCGGTCGTGCTTACCGGGGCAGAAAGTAATACCTATGGTGCCGTAACCAGGCCCGGCGGGCACTTCAGCGATTTGCAGAGGATGAGTGGTACTGGTACGTACGGAAGCCATAACCGATCCCTGTGTCAGTCCTTGATCAAAACAAAGTAACACAGGGGCAGGGGAATAAAATGATACGGGTTAAGGTGGCAACTTTTTACAACCGGCTGAGCTGTGAAAGCTGCCAATTATTTATGTTTCTGGTTATGCAGGCCACCGTGAATCAATGCTTCAGGTATGGCGATAATACGCAGCGACTGAATACACTCGACCTCTTCTTCCTCGTTAAAAGCATAAGCCACCGACACTCGGTAGCCGTCCGCTATTTTCACGCCGGGATCACAGCGGCTCTTTTTAAATACTCTGAAGCTCTTACCTGCCAGACGAAAGCCGTATAGGGCGTTACCCCCGAAATAATCAGTGACGGTGCCGGTAATGGATAAGGTGACAGCTTCAGCCAGCACTTTCTCTTCATGTTTATGAGCACCTACTGTAATAAACCAGCCGGGGATTAAAGACACGGCCCATATAAGCAATACCGCAGGCCAGTTCATATGCCAACGCAGAGATATCAATAAGCCGATGATCAGCCCGCTGACGCCGTAAAATACGAAATCCTGCATGAAGCAGTTATTCTGCGCTGCCCGGTTCTCTGCTCTTCTGGTCCTGGCTGTGCTCTTCAGCCAGCTCTTTATCCAGCTTTTTACCCTGACGGTAAGCATCCACCAGCGCAATCAGCCAGACCACGCCAAACAGCACCAGTATCATCGATGCTGTATCACCGCCTGCAGCCATCTCGGCATGAATACGCTCACTGATCAGGTTCGGGTCGGCAGGCATAGCACCGCTTTCCACTTCACCCAGCACCTTTTCTGAAATAGCAGAGATAAAAGCGACTACATTAAAGATACACACCATGGAAATACCGGCGAAGACGATAGTGCGCATGGGGCGGTTGATCACCAGATGACCAAGGCCCGGGAAGATCAGGGCGGACAACAGCAGGGCTTTTAACGCTTTAGACATATCAACTGGCTCTCAGGCATTGCAAAGGGGAATCCACCATAATCCCCCTTAAACAGAATGTATATTAAGCGGCACACATTTGCGCCGCTGCGGCAGTTTACTTCTTGCGGTAATCCAGTGGCAGCTCCAGGCTTTCTTTCACCTCTTCCATCACGATGTAGCTTTTGGAGTTCTTAACACCGGGCAGGGTCAGCAGCATATCGCCGAGCAGGGCACGGTACTCAGACATACCGCTGATACGGGCTTTGATCAGGTAGTCGGAATCACCGGACACCAGATGGCATTCGAGGATGTAAGGCAGAGCCTGTACGGCTTTGCTGAACTTCTGGAAGGAATCTGGTGACTGATACGACAGCGAGATCTCAACGAACACCAGCATGTTATAGCCCAGCATTTCAGGGTCGAGATGAGCATGGTAGCCGGTGATATAGCCTTCTTTCTCCAGACGGCGCACACGTTCGATGCAGGGCGTGGAACTTAAACCGACCTTATCGGCCAGATCGACATAACTGATACGACCGTCCTTCTGAAGCGCCCGCAGTATGCTAATGTCAAGTTTGTCCAGCGTGCGCTTTTTAACGTCATCCATCAGAAGTTTAATCCGCTATTAAATGAATACATTCCAGTTTTTTAACCTTTTTAGATCAAAAATTCAAAGTTTTTCGCTGGAATAAAAGGCATACACTGGGTGATATCAATTTTGAAGATTCGGCCCGTTTGGGAGGTTTTATGAAAGTTTTAGTCTTAGGCAGTGGTGTTACCGGTGTAACCGTCGCCTGGTATCTGGCCAAGGCTGGACATGAAGTCACTGTGGTTGACCGTCTCGATACACCAGCCACTGAAACCAGCTATGCCAACGCTGGTATGCTGTCATTCGACTACTCCACCCCATGGGGCGCTCCGGGCGTACCGTTCAAAGCCATCAAGTGGATGATGCAGGACATATCCCCGCTGTACTTCAGCCTGAAAGACTTCGATGCCAAGACCATCGGCTGGATGATGAAGATGCTGGGCCAGTGTTCACAGGAAGCTTTCGATGTGAACAAAGAGCGTATGCTGCGCGTCGCCCGCTACAGTGCCGAGTGCTTCCACGAACTGAATAACGAAATCACCATCGACTACGATGTACGCATGAAAGGCACCCTGGAAGTTTTCCGCAGCCAGAAAGAAATGGACGGTGCTCAGGGCGACGTCGATGTGCTGAAAAAATGTAACGTACCGCATGAAATGGTCGACGTTGCCACCTGTATCAAGCACGAACCGGCACTGGCTAACGTCAAAGAAAAAATCGTTGGCGGTCTGTATCTGCCCGGTGACGGTACCGGTGACTGCTACAAGTTCACCAACGGTCTGGCCGAAGAGTGCAAAAAGCTGGGCGTGACCTTTATGATGGAAACCGAAATCACCGCGATCGAAACTGCCGGTGGTTCCATCACAGGTGTACAGACTTCTGCCGGTAAACTGACTGCGGACAAATACGTGGTATCGCTGGGCAGCTACTCACCTTTCCTGCTGGGCAAAATCGGCATCAATGCTCCGATTTACCCGCTCAAAGGCTACTCGCTGACCATGCCAATTACCGACGAAAGCAAAGCGCCGGTATCCACCGTTATGGACCAGAAATACAAAGTGGCGGTCACCCGCTTTGAAGACCGTATCCGTGTTGGTGGTATCGCTGAGATCGCTAACTTCAATAAAGATCTGGTGCAGAAACGCCGCGCGGCCATTGAGTTCAGTGTGAAGGATCTGTTCCCCGGCGGCGGCGATGTGGAAGCGGCAGAATTCTGGACCGGCCTGCGTCCGATGACCCCGGACAGCGTGCCAATTATCGGTAACACCAAATACGATAACCTGGTACTGAACACTGGCCACGGCACACTGGGCTGGACCATGTCACTGGGTACCGCCAAGTTTGTTGCCGACGTGGTTTCCGGTAAGCCAACCGATATCAACCCGGATGGCCTGTCGATTGATCGTTACTGATCAGAACCGGTCAGATGCTGAAAGCGCCGGGTAAGCCGGCGCTGTCTCACCGAAAAAGAATCGAAAAAGCCTGAAAGAACAAAGCAAGAAACAACGTAACAAACAACGCACAACACGATAATTTTTAACGCAACACCATAAGCAAACAGACAACGCAGATTAAGGTACTCCCATGACTGAAAAAACCATCATCTCCACTGAAAACGCCCCTTCTGCCATCGGTACATATTCTCAGGCAGTAAAAGCCGGCAACACAGTTTACATCTCCGGCCAGATTCCACTGAATCCAAAAACCATGGAAATGGTTACTGAATCTTTTGAAGCTCAGGCCGTTCAGGTATTTGACAACCTGAAAGCCATCGCCGAAGCGGCAGACGGTTCACTGAGCGAATTCGTGAAAATTACCGTACTGCTGTCCGACCTGAAATACTTCGCTCAGGTCAACGAAGTGATGGAACGTTACTTCTCTGCACCGTATCCGGCACGTGCGGCTTTCGCCGTTAAAGCTCTGCCGAAAGATGCGGATATCGAAGTTGAAGCTGTGATGGTTCTGTAAGAGGCTGGTGATTAACCATGGCAAGAGCAACCACAGTTACCGTTAATCTGGATAACGTACTTCATAATTACCGTCTGGCGAAATCCATGGCACCGGAGCAGAAAGCCGTTGCCGTCGTAAAAGCCAACGCCTATGGTCACGGCGCTGTCGCCGTGGCGAAAAAACTGGCGCCGGAAGCGGATGCTTTTGCCGTTGCCTGCATCGAAGAAGCGGTCGAACTGCGTGAAGCAGGCATTGAAGGCCAGCCGATTCTGTTGCTGGAAGGTTTTTTCACCGCTGACGAACTCGATTACATCAGCGCCAATAATCTCTGGACCGGTGTCCACAACCAGCGCCAGCTGAACGATATCAAAAACGCTCAGCTGTCACAGCCGATCACCGTGCTGCTGAAAATGGACAGTGGTATGCATCGTCTGGGCTTTGCCCCGGAAGAGTACGCTGCGGTCTATCACGAGCTGAAAGCACTGCCGCAGGTAAAAGACGTGATTCTGATGAGTCACTTTACCTCAGCAGACGATATGTCCAGCCCAATGACGCAGAAGCAGATCGAAGTATTCGATGCCGCTACCCGCGAACTGGATGCCGACGTCAGCATTGCTAACTCCGCCGCCACACTGATGCATGCCGATGCCCGCCGTAACTGGCAGCGCCCTGGCATTATGCTGTACGGCTCATCACCATTTACCGATAACCCGGAAATCGACCGCCAGCTGAAACCGGCCATGACGCTGACTTCAGAAGTGATCGCCATACACGATCTCGAACCAGGCGAAGCCATTGGTTATTCCGGTACCTGGGTGTGCGAAAAACCAACCCGCGTCGGCACCATTGCCGTGGGTTATGCCGACGGTTATCCACGTCAGGCAGTCAATGGCACGCCGGTGATTGTTAACGGACAGCGCACCAAAATTATTGGCCGCGTCTCCATGGATATGCTCACCGTGGATTTAACCGACATTGATGCCAACCTCGGCTCAACGGTTGAACTCTGGGGCGAAAATTTGCTGGCCAATGAAGTCGCACCTTGCTGCGGCACCATTTCCTATACCCTGTTCTCCTGCATTACCGCACGGGTGCACCGGAAATATATTGGCTGATACCTCCCTGACGAACGCTTCGGGACCTCCTCCTCAAGACAGATCAACGTTCGTCCTTTGCTCCATCCCTCCCCGGTGATGGAGCTTTTTTCTTTTCTGGCGTCTTAACATTTGCAGCGGCTGTCACGCTGGAAAGGCTTATGTCGGATTGGTGTGCTGGACTGATGCGCTGGACTGGTGCGCTGGACTGGTGCGCTGGACTGGTGCGCTTAGCTGATGCCACCAGTGCGCACCCTATGACGGATGAATCACCGAATTCCCTACGCATATCTGACAGTCACTGGCGCGTGGTGCGCACCCTGCATCGAACAGACAGCAATTTCGTGCAATAAAAAAAGGGCTAAGGCAATGCCTTAACCCTTTTCTTAATCCTGCTATCCTTTTAAGGATAACCGCGTCAGACCTTAACGTCCGGTACGGACATTGGTCCACGCACGGTTGAGGATACGGTCAAACTTAGCGCTGTGTGCTTTCTGACTGAACAGTTTTGCTTTCACAGCAGCAGACGGGTAAATACCAGGATGGTTTTTCACTTCGTCTTCTAACAGAGGTTCTGCCGCTGTATTGGGTACGGCGTAATACACATAGTTAGAAATACCTGCCGCAACGTCTGCACTCAGCACGTAATCAATAAACTGATACGCCGCTTCTTTGTGTGGCGCATCCGCTGGAATGGCCATCAGGTCAAACCAGATCATGGTGCCTTCAGACGGAATGGCGTAGTCCACGTTCACGCCATTTTCGGCTTCGGCGGCACGGCCCTGAGCGATCAGTACGTCACCGTTGTAACCCAGCGCCACACAGATTTCACCATTTGCCAGTTCGTCGATATAACGGCTGGAGTGGAAATAACGATAGTTGTCGCGGTTCGCTTTCAGCAGTTCTTCGGCTTTCGCCAGATCCGCTTTGTTTTCTGAGTTAGGGTCCAGACCCAGGTAGTTCAGCGCAACAGACATAATTTCCGCAGGCGAATCCAGCATTACCACGCCACAGTCTTTCAGCTTGGCTGACAGTTCCGGTTTGAACAGGATATCCAATGAATCAACCGGCTGGTCGCCTAAGCGCTTCTTCACCGCGTCAACGTTGTAACCAATACCAATGGTACCCCATGCGTATGGCACGCCATATTTATTACCAGGATCGTGAGCTTCTACTTTGGCCAGCAGCTCTTTATCCAGGTTGCCGTAGTTTTTCAGTTTGCTTTTATCAATCTCTGCGTAAATGCCCGCTTTGATCTGACGCTCAAGGAAAGAACCGGTTGGTACCACGATGTCGTAACCGGAGCTGCCAGTCATCAGTTTCGCTTCCAGCATTTCGTTGGAATCGTACACATCGTAGTTCACTTTAAGGCCGGTCTGTTTTTCGAATGCCGGAATGGCATCCGGAGACATGTAATCGGACCAGTTAAAGATGTTCAGTTCCTGTTCTGCGTGGGCAGAAGAAACCGCCAACGCTGCCAGCAGAGCAGAAGTTTTGATAGTTTTCAGCAAAGTCATTTAAGTATTCCTGGTACATACCCTGATTGGGCGGCGCGATTCTAATGCGCAACGAAGATTCCTGACATACTTCCGCAGGGATATTTATTCAGTTTTTTGCCGTGCCCTGCACTTTTCCACCGACAGGGCACGACTGATCACTTTTTCAGCAGCTGCAGTAGCTACAGTAAGTAGCTAAAGTAAGTAACTACAGTAATTAACTACAGCAACTGAGCGGGTTTATGCCGCAGGCATTCCTCCGAAAGCGTTACTTACTGGCCGCCAGAGAATATAAAAATTCCAGTGCCAGAGTTGCTCCCGCCAGAGAGGTAATATCCGCATGGTCATAGGCCGGTGCGACTTCCACGACGTCCATACCGATCAGGTTGAGCCCCTGCATACCGCGAATCACTTTCAGGGCAAAATCACTGGTTAAACCCGCAATCACCGGTGTACCGGTACCCGGTGCAAAGGCCGGGTCCAGACCATCGATATCAAAGCTGATATACACAGGCTTATCGCCCACGCGCTGTTTAATGCGTTCCAGCGTACCGGCCCAGCCGAGATCGTTAGCTTCTGCCGCATCAATCACTTCGAACGGGTGGCCTTCTTTTTCATAGGCAGTACGGATCCCGACCTGGATAGAATTATCCGAGTGCAGCAGTCCTTCCTGCACCGCATGGTGGAACAGTGTGCCGTGGTCGTATTTGCTGCCACCGTCATAAGTGTCGGTATGCGCATCAAAATGCACCAGCGCCACCGGGCCATGCTGCGCGGCTACTTCGCGGATCACCGGCAGAGCAATAAAGTGATCGCCACCGAATACCAGGGTTTTCTTGCCACTGCTGACGATGGCTTTAATCATCGCCTGCAGGTTATCCACCATGGTTTGCGGCTCACCGTGCTTGAACACCACATTACCGGCATCTTCAATTTTCAGACGCTCATCCAGGGCGAAATCCCATGGCCAGCGTGCGCCTTCCCAGATCAGGTTGGCAGATGCTGCACGTACACCAGCAGGCCCGAAACGCGCGCCCGGGCGACCGGAGGTAGCCATATCAAACGGCACACCGGCGACAATAACGTCGGCCTTACTGTTAGCAATATCCGTCACGTACGGGCACTGCATAAAGGTCATGCCCAGATTGGCGTATAACGGCATATCCGCGTTGGCGGTGGTTACAGAATCGGTTGGGTTCACGATGATCTCCCTGTTTGTCGGCGCAGAAATCGCAGCCGGAATAAAAAGCTTACAGCGGTTACTGCATTCTGCCATCAGACTAGCCAATGACATGAAATGTTTGAAATGCATAATTTATAAGGCAGTATGCACAGTATGCATAACCTGAAATTACCGGAACGGCTGCCATGTCGCTGAATCATTTTGATCTGAACCTGTTACGGGTATTTGAAGCCCTGGTCAGTGAAGCCCATGTGACCCGTGCGGCGGAAAAGCTGTTTCTCAGTCAGTCCGCCACCAGCCATGCCCTCAACCGCCTGCGCGAACAACTTGGTGACCCGGTGTTAGTACGCAGCGGTAACGGTCTGCAGCCAACGCTGCGGGCTGCTGCCATGCTGACGGAAGTGCGCGAAATCCTGAAACGGCTGGAACATACTCTGACACCGCCGGAGGCCTTTGATGCGGCCAACAGTACGCGCACTTTTACCCTGGCCGTCACGGATTATTTTGAAGCTCTGATCTTTCCACGCTTAATGTGGCAGCTGGCGCAGGAAGCACCGGGCATTCGTATTGATCTGCAGATGATTGGCCCACAGGCGTCGCTGCAGGATCTGGAAGACGGCACAGTGGATATGGTGGTCGGGCTGGATGGCAGCGCCAGTATCGCCGCGCATCTGATCCGCCTGCCGTGGGTGAAGGAAAAGCCCGTGTGTCTGGTCGGGGAAAATATGGCCGATATTCCGCAGCGCCTGACGCTGAAAAAATACCTGTCACTGCCCCATGTATTAATGCTGGATCAGACCGACAGCACCACCACCACCGTCGACCGCTGGTTAGCGGCCCAGAAGCTGCGCCGCCAGCACAGCGCGCAGATGATTAATTATCTGGCTGCTGCGCGCCTGGTCAGTCAGCGTGATGCGGTGGTAACCCTGCCGCACAAAATGGCAGAGCTGTTCAGTGAATGGCTGCCGGTACGTATTGTCGCCGCACCGGCAGAATTACCCGATTGGGAAATGACCATGGTCCTGCATCCATTACAGCAACAGGACAGTGGCGTGCAGTGGCTGTTAAAGCAAATCCGTACGCACGCGGCCGAGATCGGTTAACTGCGTCGACAGCGGCTTTTTCTGCGCCGCGGTTAATGCAGGCATCAGATCGGCAATCAGTACGCAGTCACCACGGCCGGCGCGGGCAATGTCTTTGCCGTCCGGACCGATCACCGCACTTAAACCTGTGTACTCCAGATCGTCATCCACACCACAATAATTGGCGTACACCACAACGGCATTGTTCTCCAGTGCGCGCGCCGGTGCCAGAATCAACGGCGCCTGATCATAAGGCTCCATATTGGCAGTCGGATTAAAAATCACCTGCACATCGTGGGCCGCCAGCGCCCGCCCGGTTTCCGGAAATTCGATGTCGTAACAGATCGACAGACCACAACGCACCCCTTCAAAGGTAAACGCCGGGAAGCTTTCGCCGGGTTTAAACATCTGCCGCTCTTTATAACCAAATAAAAACACTTTGCGATGCAACGCCAGCTGCTCACCGTTTTTATCCAGCACAATGGCACTGTTATACAGAGTGCCGTTATCGTCTTCGGCAAAGCCGCAAATCAGTGCGGTATCGTATTTAATGGCAATATCGCGCAAGGCCTGCACACTTTTACCGTTCACAGGCTCAGCCATATCTTTCAGCCGTTCCCCCTGGTTGTAGCCGGTGGTAAACAGCTCAGGAAAAACCACAATATCCACATCCAGAGATTTAACCGACGCGACTACCCGTTCGATAGTGCACAGATTACCCTGCTTGTCTGCTGGCAGGGCAGATCCCTGATACATTGCTAATTTCAAATGAAAATCCTCGGTTGCGGGCGGTATTAACTACCACCCGTCTTAACCACATACCTCTCCCGTAAAGGGAATGCGGTGTTATTTCAGCAGGTTGGTCCAGATGCGGTCATAAAGACGCACCACTTCAGGGTCACAAGGCGGAACAAATTCAGCCACTGGTGCACCTGCCGGTGGGTTCAGTTCCAGCGCACCTTTGAATTTTTCATCCAGATACGGATCGGTACCTTCCACACCTGCGGTGTAACCGGCAAAGTTGGTCAGAGTGGCAGCGTTTTCCGGCTCCATCATAAAGTTCAGGAAGAGTTTGGCGTTTTCCAGGTTTGGCGCATCTTTTAACACCACCAGGTTATCTGCCCAGGCAGTCAGACCTTCTTTCGGGTAAGCGTATTGCAGGCTGGCTTTTTCCTGACGGGCGCGCAGTGCCATGCCGTTCCACACCATAGAGACTGCTGCATCGCCGGATACCAGCATTTCGCGGGCACCGTCTGACTGAATACTGAGCCAGTTTTCGCTGGCAGTTTTCAGCATGTCATTAACCTCTTTCAGTTCCTTACGGTTGGCATTACAGGTTTCATAACCTTTGTAACGCAGCGCCGCATTAATCACGTCGTTGACATCGCGGAACATGTTAATTTTGCCTTTCAGCTCTGCCGGCGGATTAAACAGAATATCCAGGGTATTGATATCGCCACCGTATACAGCCGTATCCACCATAAACGCCGTAGTACCGAACTGGTAAGGCACGGAATATTCACGACCTTCATCGAAATAAACGTTGATCAGGTCTTTTTTCACTTTGCTGAAATTCGACAGCTTATTGGCGTGGATATTTTCCAGCAGCCCTTCTTTCACCATGATGGCAACCATATAGTCACCCGGTACTGCCACGTCATAACCCTTAACGCCGGACTTCAGTTTGGCCAGCAGGGTTTCGTTACTGTCGTAGGTGTCCTGGGTTACTTTCACATCGTACTGTTCAGCAAACTTGTCCAGCAGCGCCTGTGGCATATAGTCGGACCAGTTATACAGATGCAGTTCGCCTTCAGCCTGTACCGCAGAGGACAACAGCAGGCCACCCGCCAGTGCGCTCAGCCCCTGAGTTAAACGTTTAAAGCCTTGAGTTTTTTTCATAGCAGTCTCCGGATATTCCCATTTATATGTAAAAGCAGAAGTTGGTTTTAATCTTGGTTTTAATCGTGTTTTTTATTCAGAGCGTTGTTGTTTATCACCACGGTTCAGCAACCATGAGCCACCAACGAACAGTGTCGACGTCAGTAACAACAGGGTGGATACCGCATTAATTTCTGGGGTAAAGCCAATACGCACCATGCTGTAAATGGTCATCGGTAAGGTGCTGGCGCCCGGGCCGGCCACCATATTGGCGACGATAAAATCGTCCAGCGATACGATAAAGGCCAGCATCATGCCCGAGGCAATACCCGGCATCAGCATGGGTAAAGTCACATAGTGGAAGCAGGCCCAGCGGCTGGCGTATAAATCCATCGCCGCCTGATCGTAATCCGCGCTGATGCCTTTCATACGGGCAGAAATCGGCAAATAGGCAAACGGAATACAGAACACAATGTGCGCCAGCAGAATGGTGCCGAGCCCCAGTGTCAGATGGATCGCCACAAAGAACACCAGACTGGCCACCGCGGTAATAATTTCCGGGATCATCAGTGGCAGACTGAGTAAACCGGCGAAAGCCCCCTGCCCTTTGAATTTTTTACCGCGCAATAACGCCAGCGATGCACACACGGCAATAGCGGTGGCAATTAAAGAAGCGGTAAAGGCGATGCTCAGCGAATTCAGCGCGGCACTTTGAATCGCCGGGTTGTTAAACGCTTTGATATACCAATCGAAGGTAAAGCCACCCCAGTTACTGATCGAGCGCAGTGAATTAAAGGAATACACAGCCACCACCAGCATGGGTGAATACAGCACCAGCAGACAGAATATGGTGATCGCCCGGGTCCCCGGATAATGTTTAATATCCATGTTCATCAGTGGCTGCCTCCTTCATTTGTCTGTTGCACTTTCTGCTGCGCTTTATGTTGTGCTTTTTGTTGAGCGCTCTGACTGCTTTTCGAGGCACGCCAGGCGAAAAACATCAACAGGCATAGGACAAAGGTCAGCAGGATCACCGCCGCCGCCGCGCCAAATGGCCAGTTCCGCGAGCCCTGAAACTGCAGCGCAATCATATTGCCGATCATCAGCTGCTTACCGCCACCCAGTACGTCCGGTGCGATAAAGGCGCCTAACGATGGAATAAACACCAGCAGACAACCGGCAATAATGCCGTTACGTACCGACGGAAACAGCACGTAACGCAGCGCTTTCCAGCGGCTGGCGTAAAGATCATGGGCGGCGTTCAGCAGAGAAAAATCAAAGCGTTCAATAGCGGCATACAGTGGCAATACCATAAACGGCAGATAGGAATAAAAAAGACCGAGCACCACAGCGTATTGGGTGTAGGCAATGCTCAGCGGCTTATCGATGATCCCGAGGTTCAGCAGAAATTCATTCAGTGGCCCCTGATCACGGATAATAAACAACATGGAAACCGTGCGGATCAGCAGGTTCACCCAATACGGAATGGTAATGGCGAATAGCCATAACCCCTGAGTGCGCGCCGGACGCGTGGCAATAAAATAGGCTGTCGGAAAACCGACCAAAAAGCAGAAGAACACGGCGATCACCGCATTGGTAAATGACGCACCAAAAATTTCCAGATACGCCGGTGTAAACACCATTTCTTCGGTTAAGAAATCTTCTTCAAAAAAGAACTGCCGATAAGCGTCAGTGCTGAATTCCCAGATCACACCGCCATAAGTACCCGGCTGCAGGAAGGAAAACACCAGAACCATCAGCAACGGCATAATCAGGAAAATGCCGATCATAATCACCGCAGGTGATAACAGCAGGCTGCGCCGTACGCCGTCGTTTTCCAGCAGCGTTGGTTTGTGTGTTGCAGACATCACAGACCTCCGCTTAATCAGCCAGCAGGCGTGCAGCCTGACTGTCGAACTGCAGGGCAACACTCTGCCCCTGGCGGATTTCAGCAGCATCGCTGGCGAAGTTCTGCATCCGCGCCACAACTTCCTGACCGGTCGGCAGCTGCACCACGTACTGAGTATCTGTGCCCATATAAATCATTTGCTGCACCACACCCTGCAGGCTGTCGGCTGATATTTCTGCACTCACCGCCAGACGTTCCGGGCGAATGGATAACCAGGCTTTGCAGTTTTCAAATGCTGAGGTGGAATCCGCGCTGCCCGCCGGGCAATGCAGAGTGATCGCATCGGCGTGACTGTTATCAGCATGCAGCACCACTTGCGCGGTGCCGTCAGCAATGTTCTTAACATCCACATCGAGCAGATTGGTTTCGCCGATAAAATCAGCAACAAAGCGGTTAGCCGGTTCTTCGTAAATATCCCGCGGCGCGCCCACCTGCTGCAGCACACCCGCCGACATAACAGCGATGCGGTCAGACATGGTCAGGGCTTCTTCCTGATCATGGGTAACAAACACAAAGGTAATGCCGGTTTGCTGCTGAATCTGCTTCAGTTCTGAGCGCATCGCCTGACGCAGTTTTAAATCCAGCGCTGACAGCGGCTCATCCAACAGTAACACTCTCGGACGTGGTGCCAGCGCACGGGCCAGTGCCACCCGCTGCTGCTGGCCACCAGATAACTCCGCTGGGCGGCGGTGCGCGAATTTTTCCAGCTGAACCATGGCCAGCATTTCCGTGGCGCGCTGCTCACGTTCCGCTTTACCCACGCCCAGCATTTTCATGCCGAACTGCACGTTTTCGTGAATCGTCATGTGCGGGAACAGCGCGTACTGCTGGAATACGGTATTAATCGGGCGGCGGTTAGCCGGCAGCTTTTCGATCTCTTCACCAAACAGATGAATACTGCCAGCCGTGGTCTGCTCAAAGCCGCCCAGCAGTTTCAGCAGTGTGGTTTTGCCGCAACCGGACGGTCCCAGCAGGGTAAAAAATTCACCTTCGCGGATATCCAGCGATACCGTCTTCAGTGCACGGAAGTCGCCGTAATCTTTCGCAACCTGCTGCACTGAGATAGCTATGTTCTGCACGTCTTGTTCTCCACTCTTAAGCCAATACCGCTAACGCTGTAAGCGGTGGCCCGGGTTCTGCGGGCAGGTCTGAGGAGCTGCATCGCTGACCCATCAATCAATACCACCCAAATCATGCAATACAGTGTAAAAATGTTATTCTGAGGGGTATATAACCCTGGTGTGGTATGCCGCAGCTGGTTGTGGTGATAGGGGTGGTGATGGTGAACGGGGAACAGAGGGTGGTATTAGAGAGATGGTAAAAAACAGCCAGTCAAAAAAGGCCGTCAGTAGCAAGGCAAGTGCTTACGACAAAGCCCAGGCGAGCTGCATCCGCGCCCTGTTACAGAAAGATTTTGCCGACGCCTTTGCCCATTGCGTACGCCAGCTGATGGCATTCGATAACCTGATTATCATCGCCTACCACAAAGACCATAACCCGGTGTCTTTTTACCGTGAATGCCGCGACCCGGTGGTGTATCAGACCATGGATTCCCATTACCTGAAGGCCGCGTATCTGCTCGACCCTTACTATCACGCGCACCGCCAGGGTTTACAGCGCGGCGCCCACCGCCTGTTCGATCTGGCACCGGATCAGTTCCGCCAAACCAGTTACTTTCAGGAATACTATCAGCGCACCACTCTGGTGGATGAGATTACCGTGTTCGCACCGCTGTCAGCGGAGACCACCATCAACGCCTGCTTTGGCCGCGACCGCAGCAGCGACCTGCAATTCAGCAAGCAGGATTTTGCCGCCATCAAAGCCCACGAACACACGCTGAGCAGTTTATTGCAGATGCACTGGAAGGATTATTCACCGGGCAGTCAGGGCGATATCACCCTGGCGCCGGTCACCGAACGACTGCGCGAAGCATTGCAGGAACAGCAGAAGATCAGCCTCAGTCCGCGTCAGGCGGAAGTAGCCATGTATATTCTGCAGGGTCATTCGTCGCTGTCGATTTCACTGAATCTGGATATCAGCCGCGAGACGGTGAAAGTCTTCCGCCGCCAGCTGTACAGCAAATGCAATATCAGCTCTCAGGCAGAGCTGTTTGCTCTGCTGATGCCGATTTTTTCAGGATTATAAAACTGCGATTATGCCGCTCCGGCGGTTTTTTTCGGCCGCTTCAGCAGCTGACGGATGGTGGTCATCTGATTAATGCCAATCGCCGCCATAATCGTAAACAGCGCCACCCAGGTAGTGGCTGCAATGTTTTCGCCATTAAATACCGTGGCGACCAGAACACCCACCAAAGGCACCAGATAATTCGACAATGACGCGAACACCGGGCCGGCTGAGCGGGTGAGCATGGCAAACAGGAAGTAACCCAGCCCGGACGCCGTCATACCAATAAATACGATACAGCCGATGGATACTGCGTTGAAATGCATCGGGCGCTCATTAAACGGCAACCAGATCAGCGACATCACCACCAGTTGCAGTGCAGCAGCGCCCATAATATTGCGCGCCAGCATCAGCGGATGCTCATCACTCAGACGCTTCAGAATCAACACCGCCACGGCGAAGCAGCCCGCCGCAGACAGAATGGCCACAGCCCCTGCCAGGCCGATATTCAGCCCGGCTTCTATCTGTGGCGCAAACAAAACCAGTAAGCCGGCGAAGCCCACCAGTACCGACAGCAGCCCCATCAGATGAATACGTGCCCCGGCGACGATAAACGGGCTGAGCATAATGGCGAAAAACGGCGTCGACCCCATCAGAATGGCGACCTCTGCGGTCTTCAGATACTGCTGCCCCCAGGCGAGAAAAATAAACGGCAGCGACGCTTCCAGAAAGCCCACCAGATGATAGATTTTCCACGAGTATTTTGGCTTGTCGTTCAGTTTCAGCAGGCGACATAACAACAGCACAAACACCAGTGCCATCACCGCCCGGCCTGTACTGACCAGCATCGGAGGCAGGTCGGCCAGCGCCCGTTCCTGAAAGACAAACTGCGAGCCCCAGATCACGCCGATGGAGGCCAGCAGCAGATAATTTTTAACCATAAATACTCTCCTGAAGAAGAAAGGCATTTTAGGGACTCCGCACCTATGGTTAAAATGAATTATTAACATAAGCCCATGGCTGATATCGATAGCCATCCTCCGGTGACCAGATACCTATGGAAAAATCCGACAGCAGCAACAGCAGTAACAACAACAACAGCGCCATACCAGCCAGACCGTCATCCCAGCGCTTTGATATGAACCTGCTGCGGATACTGGATACTCTGATGGAATGCCGCTCGGTCTCCGCCGCCGCACGTCAGCTGCATCTGTCCCAGTCGACGGTCTCCCATGCTCTGGCCCGCGCCCGTGAGCAGCTCAACGATCCTCTGTTCGTCGCCGGCTCCGAAGGCATGATGCCCACCCCCAGAGCGCTGGCGCTGACCCCGGCGTTCAGTCAGGCGCTGGCTACCGTGGAGCAGGCCCTGCAGGAAACCCCGCTGTTCGACCCGGCCAGCTCGCTGCGCACCTTCCGCCTCGCTACCGGGGTCTATTTCGATATGGTGATGCTGCCCCATCTGATGCAGGAAATTACCCGCGATGCGCCGGGCATCCGCCTCAGTATCAAGAGCCTGACCAGTTCGGGTTATGAAGAAGAAATGGAAAAAGGCGAATACGATCTGGTGATCGGCTTTGCCGAGCCGGATCAGCTGTCCGCGCGCCTGCAGACTCAGGATCTGGTCAGCGATGCGTTTTCGCTGTTAAGCCGCAATCCTCTGCCCGAACACATTGATGCGCAGTTTCTGGCCGCACAGTCTTATGTGTATCCATCCGAATGGGGGCACAGCCAGTTACTCACCGACCGCTGGCTTAACAGCATCGGCATTGAGCGCCATATTCCGCTGCAGTTACCGGACTTTCAGTCGGTCCCCATCGTGCTGCAGGCCACCGATCTGGTCTGTGTATTACCCACCTGGATTGCCGAGCGCTACGCCCGCGATCATGGTCTGTATGCCCAGCCGGTGAACAGCGATCTGAGATTAAAACTGGTATTGGGCTGGCATCCGCGGTTTGCCATGGACGCCGGGCTGATCTGGCTGAAAGAGAGGATTCTGCATATCCGCGATACGCTGCTGTGATAACGTGCGCCGGGACTGCAATCAAAAGAAAAAAGCACACCAGCCGCCGACAACTTAAACAGCCAGGAGCTGACCGTTAACTGACGACTGATGCGCAAGACGGAACCGGGAAATGCGTGGCACTACTGAGATCAAACCGGAATCAGACCGGAATCAGATACCCAGCTTGTCACGCAGATCGTAATAGAAAGCACCGATGGCGGTGTAAGGCACGCGCAGCATGCGGCCACCCGGGAACGGATACTGTGGCAGGCCAGCAAACACATCGAAGCGCTCGGCGTGCCCCTGAATAGCACTGGCCACCAGTTCGCCGGCCAGATGGGTAGAGGTCACACCATGACCGCTGTAGCCCTGAGCATAGAAAATATTGTTACCCACACGACCGAACTGCGGCAGACGCATCAGCGTCAGCAGGAAGTTACCGGTCCAGGCGTAATCGATTTTTACATCTTTCAGCTGCGGGAAAGTCTTCAGCATTTTCGGACGGATCAGGCTTTCAATCTTACCTGGCTCACGGGCACCGTAGGTCACACCGCCACCGTAAATCAGACGGCCTTCACCGCTTAAGCGGTAATAATCGAGCAGGTAATTGCTGTCTTCCACACAGTAATCCTGTGGCAGCAGTTCTTTCTGTTGCGCTTCACTGAGTGGCTCAGTGGTAATCACCTGAGTACCGCACGGCATGGATTTGCTGGTCAGCTGCGGGAAGATATTACCAATGCCTTCCACATAAGCGTTGGTGGCAATCATCACGTACTTGCAGCGCACCTGGCCTTTGGCGGTTTTCACCAGCGGGTTTTCGCCCTGCTCAACAAAGGTCACCGGAGAATCTTCAAAGATTTTGCCACCCAGAGATTCAATCGCATCCGCTTCGCCCAGCGTCAGGTTCAGCGGGTGAATATGACCGCCGGATTTATCCAGCAGTGCACCTGTGTAGCGGCTGGTGCCGATGTAATCCTGCACCTGTTTGGCATCCAGCAGTTCCAGCTGATCGTTGCCGTGTTTTTCCCACAGCGCTTTATGATGCTGCAGCCCACGGAACTGCTTCTGGTTACAGGATGCGAAAATACCACCGTCTTTCAGGTCACACTGAATATCGTACTGCTTCACCAGACGACGGATAATTTTGCCGCCCTCAAACGCCATGGAACCCATTGCGTTGGCGGTATCTGTGCCGTAGTGATTTTCAATAAAATCCATATCGCGGCTGTAGCTGTGCACAATCTGGCCACCGTTACGGCCGGAGGCACCAAAACCGATACGGCTGCCTTCCAGTACCACCACAGAGTAGCCACGCTCAGCCAGATGCAGCGCCGACGACAGACCGGTAAAACCGGCACCGATCACACAGACATCCGCTTCCAGCGACTCTGCCAGAGCCGGGCGCGCTGTTTTGCGGTTTGCTGACGCCGCGTAATAAGAAGAAGGATAGCTGCTGTTCATAGCGTATTACCGTCGTAAAAATGAGGGTTGGTATAACCAGCACAATAGACCTGATGCCCACCTTCCTCCATACCCACAGGGAGATATTTATACGCTTATTGGAACAACCGGCTTAAGCCCGGATCTTTTGCGCCAAAGCTTCCGTTACAGCGGCTGGCACATGCATTGCTCATCCCTCACTGATGTTTGATTTATCAGAATCAGGAGCTTGTTATGAAAGGTATTACCCGCCGCCAGTCTCTGCGTTACCTGCTGCAGGGGGCCGCCGGTCTGGCGCTGTCCTCCTCTACCGTTAACGCGCTGGCCGCCATGGCAACAAAGGACGAAAAAAGTGCACTGATCGTTGTCGATGTACAGAATTGCTTCATTGATGGCGGTACCCTGCCGGTGAAGAACGGTGCAGAAGTCGTACCTGTCATTAATCAGCTGAGTACACAGTTTCTTAATGTGGTAATGACCCAGGACTGGCACACCAAAGAACACGCGTCTTTTGCCTCCACGTACGACGGCAAAAAGCCGTTCGAGACCACCGAGCTGAGTTATGGCACTCAGGTGCTGTGGCCGGATCATTGCGTACAGGGTACCGACGATGCCAGCCTGGTAGCCGGGCTCGATATTCCTCACGCTGAAATGATCATCCGCAAAGGCTTCCATCAGCACATCGACAGCTACTCCGCTTTTTACGAAGCAGACCATAAAACCCCAACAGGCTTAGTCGGCTACTTACGTGAACGCGGTATTAAAAATGTATACATCGTTGGGCTGGCAACCGACTTCTGTGTCGCCTGGACCGCTGTTGACGCAGCCAAAGCCGGATTTAAAACGGCCGTGATCGAAGATGCCTGCCGTGCCATTGATTTGAACGGCTCGCTGCAAAATGCCTGGAAGATGATGACGGAAGCGGGTGTAAAACGACTGCAGTCGGAGGATATTATTGGATAAGGATGATTTATTAAAAAAAAGGGCTGCCATCATGGCCACTGCCGTCCCACAGTTTAAAACGGATTTTTTTTATAAACGGCTTTTAATGCCGATAAGCCATATGCCTCCTGGGGGAACTTATCCCCCGGGCCGGCATGGCGCCCCCCAGCTTTTCGCTTTTTGG
>PAJK01000043.1 GCA_002706025.1 Oceanospirillaceae bacterium | reverse complement strand
GAACCGCTACATTGGCCGTACCTTCATCATGCCTGGACAGCAACAGCGGAAGAAATCAGTTAAGCAGAAGCTGAACGCGCTGGATCTGGAATTCCGCGGCAAAAATGTATTGCTGGTCGATGACTCTATCGTCCGTGGTACTACTTGTGAGCAGATCATTGAAATGGCCCGCGAAGCCGGCGCCAATAAAGTGTATTTCGCTTCAGCCGCACCTGCCGTGCGCTACCCGAACGTGTATGGCATTGATATGCCGGCCAAAGAAGAATTTATTGCCCATAGCCGCACGACGGAAGAAGTCGCTGCAGCAATCGGCGCTGACTGGCTGGTTTATCAGGATATCGAAGATCTGATAGCTGCCTGTATCGAAGGCAGTAAGTCCAAAGTGCGTGAATTTGACTGCTCTGTTTTCAATGGTGAATACGTCACCGGTGACATTGATGATGCGTATTTTAACCGTCTGTATGAACTGAGAAATGATGCCTCCAAAGGCAAACGTGCAGCAGTGGAAAATGTCGCCATTGATCTGCACAACGAAGCCGAATCCTGATTCGGGGTGGATTGAAATTAGATGAAAGATTTTTCCGAATTTAACGACCGGTACCAGTCAGACCTGGAAGGTTGTTCGTTTGAAACGCTGGCTGTTCGCGGTGGTCAGGTACGTACGGGTGAATGCGAACACGGCGAGCCGATTTTTGCGACCAGCAGTTACGTATTTAATTCAGCTGCAGAAGCGGCAGCACGCTTTGCCGGCGAATCTGCCGGTAATGTTTATTCCCGTTATACCAACCCAACCGTGCGGACCTTTGAAGACCGTCTGGCTGCTTTGGAAGGCGGTGAAGCCTGTGCGGCAACGTCTTCCGGTATGGCAGCCATTTATGCAGTGGCGATCTCACAGCTGAAAGGTGGTGATCACCTGATCTGTTCTGCCAGTGTGTTTGGCAGCACCATTAAATTGTTTGAGGCCTATCTGCGTAAATTTGGCGTTGAAATTGACTACGCCGATCTGGTGGATCTGGATGACTGGCAGAGCAAGGTAAAAGCCAACACCAAAATGTTGTTCCTTGAATCGCCGTCTAATCCGCTGAATGAAGTAGCAGACATCCGTGCGCTGAGCGACATTGCCAAAAAAGCCGGTGCTCTGCTGGTTGTCGATAACTGCTTCTGTACACCTGCGATTCAGCAACCTTTATCTCTGGGTGCTGATCTGGTCGTTCACTCGGCGACCAAATACATTGATGGTCAGGGTCGTTGCATGGGTGGTGCAGTGGTCGGCAGTAAAGAAGAAGTCGACAAAGTCATTGGTGTGCTGCGCTCGGCCGGACCAACCATGAGCCCGTTCAATGCCTGGGTATTCCTGAAAGGTCTGGAAACGCTGAAGTTGCGTATGAAAGCACACAGTGAAAATGCTATGGCGCTGGCGCAGTGGCTGCATGATCATCCAAAAGTCAAAACCGTTAATTACTGTGGTCTGCCGGATCATGCCGGTCATAAACTGGCCAGTGAGCAGCAGTCCATGTATGGCGGTGTATTGTCGTTTGAAGTGGTTGGTGGTCAGGAAGAAGCATGGAAGGTAGTTGATGCTACACGCATGATTTCCATTACTGCGAACCTCGGTGATACCAAGACAACCATTACCCATCCGGGCACAACAACGCATGGAAGATTGTCCGAGGAAGAGCGCCAGAAGGCCGGTATTTCTCAGGCGCTGTTGCGTGTGGCCGTAGGTCTGGAAAGCATCGAAGATATTCAGCGTGATCTGGCCCGTGGTGTTGATGCGCTGTAACCGTCTGTTTTAATTCTGCTTATCAGTGCAGATACAAACGTTTAAATCCGCCGCAGCTATGGCTTCGGCGGGATTTTTTTATGCNNNGAGAATGCCTCGNTCAGTGAATACNNCCTTGGCCTGGAATATGCCGTTCAATGCTGCAGGAAANCCNGCATAAACAGCCATTTGCAGNATGGTTTCGGTNATTTCCTGTTGANTGCAGCCNACGTTCAGGGCGCCGTGCAAATGNACCTTCAGTTGCGGCTGNCANTGACCCATCGCTGTCAGTGCNGCGACNGTAATCAGTTCCCGCGTTTTAAGATCCAGGCCGGGTCTTGAATAGATATCACCNAACGGAAATTNAATAANGTAACGGGCGAGGTCCGGGCAAATATCCTTTAAGGCTTCAATAACCTGATGACCCTGAGCGNCATCTATTTCGTTCANTTTAGCCAGACCNTTGTTAAAACGTTCACTCTNCATNNTCTGCTCCTGTCCTTGACGGACTNTTTCCTGTCANTGCTCATCTCCCGATGTACTTANCCGGGATTATTGATTTGNTGTTGCTGGCAGGGNGTTTGTTAACTGGNTTAAAGGAAAGCCAGAGCAGTCTGAGGGTTAGAGCTCACTCTAAGTCAAGCGNTGTTANATCTGTTCTTCGTACCANTGGATTTTNCCGGTCAGCGCTTTCAGGTNCTGCCGTTCTGCACGTATTCGTTGTTCCAGACGAACTCTGTGTTCTGTGAGAAGNGTCAGGCGTTGNGCCATGGTGGNATNACCTTCCTCTCTCAGGTGCGAATAATGCAGGATTTCCTTAATAGGCATACCTGTCTCTTTCAGGCGATTGATAAATTGTGCCCACTCGATATCGGCATCCCGGTAGTNACGATGACCNGCNTTGCTGCGCGCTATATTCGANAGAAGACCGATTTTNTCGTAGTAACGAAGTGTGTGGGCNGACAGCCCGGTACGGTGTGAAAACTCAGTAATATTCATCATNTTCTCCTTNCNGTNNGAATTGCTCTGACGGTTTGTCTGGGTGTCTGGCAGAGTGTCCGGAAGGTCCCTGATTTGTNTTAAAAATGTGATATCCGTGCAAAGTTATTTCTTCAGCCTTTGGCAGNCCGCGTTAAGTTGATTATCCTTAGCGAAACCCAGTCAGGAACCCGATATGTCACTGCCTATCGCATCGATTGTCAGTCAGCTTAATCAAGTTATTCTTGGTAAAGAAGTGCAAATAAAGCTGTCTTTAACCTGTTTGTTAGCCANGGGGCACCTTCTTATTGAGGACTTGCCNGGAATGGGCAAAACAACGCTNTCACACGCACTGGCGGGAACCCTGGGCCTCAATTACAAACGCCTGCAGTTTACTTCCGATTTNTTGCCGGCTGATATTCTNGGNGTCAGTATCTTTGAACGCGATCCNGAATCTGACNGGGGCACATTCCGTTTTCACCCAGGCCCTGTTTTCAGTCAGGTGTTACTGGCGGACGAAATTAACCGGGCAACGCCTAAAGCACAAAGTGCNCTGCTGGAAGCCATGGAAGAAGGACAGGTAACAGTTGAAGGCGAAACCCGGCCNTTNCCNCAGCCATTTTTTGTTATCGCGACGCAAAANCCGGTNTCTCAGTCAGGTACTTTTCCGTTGCCTGAGTCGCAACTCGACCGTTTCCTGATGTGTATCTCTCTCGGTTATCCGGATGAGCGTGCGGAAAGGGCATTGCTNGAAGGCGAAGANNGTCGTGCACTGGCGAATAATATTACGCCGGTGATTAATGAAAAACTGTTNGNCCAGTTACAGGGATTGGTCGGTAAAATTAAAGCCTCATCCAGTGTNCTGGATTATCTGCAACGTATTATNGCCTTTACCCGTTACGAAGGTGGTTACCAGTATGGATTATCCCCACGTGGCGCTCAGGCGCTGTTGCGGGCGGCAAAAGCCTGGGCGCTGGTCGACGGAGAAGGTAAGCGTAATTATCTGTTGCCGGAAGACATTCAGGCGGTGTTGCCNTCNGTTATCGANCACCGTTTAGCAGACGCCGCTGACGGCGGTGGTCACAGCGTTTCTCAGTCAGTGTTGNCTTCGGTACCGGTCCTGCTCTGATGTTCACCCGCCTTCGCGAAAATCCGTGGCTGAGAAAACGTCTGGATCGCTGGCTGGATAAACGTATNCCGCCNGCAACCGACGTTACNCTTGGGCATAAATCGATTTTTATCATGCCAACAAAAGCGGGCTGGATGTATCTTGCTATGCTTGTGCTTTTGCTGATTACTGCTATCAATTATCAGAATAGTCTGGTTTATGCATTAACCTTTTGGCTGTTTGGTCTTGGGGTTGCTGCGATGTTGTTTACTTATCGAAATCTTGCAGGTCTGAGTCTTCAGGTTGGGCATGTAAATCCAGTATTTGCCGGTAGTGTCGCTACTCTTCCAGTTCGAGTGTCAGTTTCTGGACAACGCCTTCTTCAAGCAATTGGTATTGGGTATCCAGATAATAGCGAAATAATCATAGATGCCGTACCGCAGGAAGACAGAGTTTTTGATGTCAGTTTCAGGGCAATGCAACGTGGATGGCTGAATCCAGGCAGAATTCTTATTGAGAGCCGTTTTCCGCTTGGGCTTTTCCGTGCTTGGAGTTGGGTCCGTCTAGACTTTAAAAGCGTCGTCTATCCTGCACCTGAGATGACGGAATTTATTTTTGCCAGCGGTGAGGTCGGGGATCAGATTCCGGGAGTTCCCTCAAGAGAGGTTGGTCAGCAGGATTTTCAGGGACTTCGTCGCTACCAATCGGGTGATTCAATGAAAATTATTGCCTGGAAGCAGGTCGCGCAGGGGCGTGGTATGGTCAGTAAAGAGTTCGACCATGATGAAGGCGCCTTATGCTGGTTGGACTGGAGTAATCTTCATGGTACGGACATAGAGACCAGGTTATCTCGCCTTACTGCCTGGGTTTTGGAGGCGCATCAAAGACATTGGCGCTACGGGCTTCGAATTCCCGGCGCAGAGTGTTTACCTGATAGTTCAGATGGTCACCGGGATAACTGTCTTAAGAAACTTGCTCTCTATGATATTCCACTGGAAAGGGAGTTGTAATGAACGACGTTCAGATCCCCAGACAGGCTGTAATCTGGATTTTACTGGCTGAGTTTACTGCTGTTTTACCCCATGGAGTACATCTTCCCTTGTGGATGTGGGGGGGCGTTGCATTTGTATTTATTTGGCGCTGGCTGTGTCACCTGGGGCGTTTATCGTATCCGGGGAGGTTGGTTAAAGTATTTTTTATCGTCTGTTCAGTTGCCGCGTTGTATGCATATTTTGGCCGACAGTTTAATCTGGAAATTGCCAGTGCTTTTTTAATAGAAGCCAGTTTGCTGAAGCTGCTGGAGATGCGGTCCAGAAGAGACGCATACGTCGTAGTATTCCTTGGTTTCTTCGTTCTGTCGGTAGGTTTTCTTTTCGAGCAGGGAATCCGTGCAGCTATTGTCGGTATCTTTGCTTTATGGGCGCTTGTGAGTGCGCTTATATCGCTTCATTTCAATCCCAATACTTCGGATAGTCATTTTATTGAAACAAGCAGGGCTGGTCGGTTAGGGGCGATGGTATTGTTGTCGTCATTACCTGTAATGTTGGTTTTCTACATGTTCTTCCCTCGTATAGCGCCGCTTTGGACGTTTAATTTACATGCTAAAGCGCCATTGACGGGCTTGTCGGAAACAATGTCTCCAGGTGATATCTCACGTCTTGGGCAATCAGCAGAATTGGCATTCAGAGCGAGTTTTGACAATGCTGAACTTCCCTCACGAGGCGAACTTTACTGGCGCGCAATGAGTCTGGATACATACGATGGAAGGGTCTGGAGGCAAAACCCTTTGCGCCCAGATAAGTTGTGGGCAGGAAATCCAGCATTGGATAAGTATCGTGTTGGGAAGCCGGTTGGCTATGAAATCATTCAGGAGCCTACCCAGGAGCGTTGGTTGTTTTCGCTGAAAAATTCGGTCCCCGTTGAACGTGGGACCGGGCTGACGGTAGATGGTATGATCGAGTACAGAGAGGCAGTGTTCAATCGCAAACGCTACCGGCTGGAGTCTTATCCTGAAGATATTCTTGAAAAAGATGCCATCAGTTCGCGTGTATCCAGTCTGAATCTCAAGCTTCCTCTGGACAGCAATCCTCGTTCCCGCCAGTTAGCACAAGAAATTCGCTCGTCCAGTGCTTCGCCTGAGTTATTTATTCAATCAGTATTGCGCTATTTCACTACCGAACCGTTTTTTTACACACTGCGCCCACCCGTGTTGGGGGTAAACGATATCGATCAATTTCTCTTTGATAGTCGACGGGGGTTTTGTGAGCACTATGCCGGGGCTTTTGTTTTCATGGCGCGTGTTGCCGGTATTCCAGCGAGAGTTGTTACTGGGTATCAGGGCGGAGAGTGGAATGACGAAGATAAATTTCTGACGGTTCGCCAGTATGACGCTCACGCATGGGCAGAGGTTTGGATACAGGGACGTGGTTGGGTAAGGGTAGATCCAACTGCCGCCGTTGCCCCGCAACGAATCCAGTCGGGATTGGAAATAGCTGTTGAGGATGAGGGTAGTTTTCTTCAGGATTCGGGTTTTTCAGCGCAAAAATATAAAGGGATAAACTGGATCAACGCTTTGCGCATGGAAATGGATAGTCTTAATTATTATTGGCAACGTTGGGTCCTGTCTTATGATCAGGATACCCAGAAAAGTCTTCTGTCCCGCTGGTTTGGCTTTAATGATGTGAGTCGGATGTTGAAAATATTGGCCGGTACTTTAGTGGTTTTCTTCTTGCTCGCGGGTTTACTACTCTGGCTCAAAACCCGCTCTCCGCGACGTTCTCCTTTTATGCGCCAGTGGCTGGCGTTTACGGCTAAAGCGCAGGCTCAGGGGTTCAGTATGACGGGCGATGAAACACCGGCTATGTTGCTCGATAAAATAGCGGCCGGAAAACCTGCGTTAAAGGCCCGTCTTAAATGGTTGGCCAACGAGATGAATCTGGCGCTTTATCGTGATGATCAGGAACCGGATAAAAAGGTGATCCGTGAACTTGCAAAAGTACGTCGCCAGCTATGATTTCTGTTCTCTCCAGTGTTCTGGTTATTGGTCGGTTGTTGGCCACGGGCAGAAACAACCGCTGCCGGCGACGTTAACGAAAGGGCCGTAACCGTCGCTGGCAAGGGAGCGGACAATGTTTGGAAAGAAATCATCGTTGGCGACGGTGCAGAGTGCGCCAAAACCGTAAGCGCCAAAATAGCCAAGTTTCCCCTCAGCTGAATACAGTGCCAGCCCCGGGCTTGCCGGAATGTTTAAATCCTGTGGTGCGCGGATCACCTGCAATCGTTCACCGTTCAACTCTCTGAAGCGCTGTAACTGCTGATCGCTGACCGTTGGTGCGGCCATAACCACCACACGCAGCTGCTCGCTGGTAAAACTGTGCACTAATAAATCGAAGTGTCGCTGACTCACCTGATTGCACAGGCAGTCAGGGTTCCAGAAATGCAGCAGTGTGACACTTCCGTTCTCACCCGGCAGGTTCGGATACAGTGCTTCCAGCAATGGTGCTGCCTGGCTGGCTTGCCAGAATCTGGAGTCATCGTCAGCGGTCAGAAAAGGGCGGATATTTTGCTGCTGGAACCACCATAATCCGGCGAGCGTCGCTGCCAGCCAGATAAAAATCAGTGCGGAAAGCAGGAAGGTTTTACCGTTGCCGGTCATTTGGCTTGGGATCTGATGTGGTCTGGTCATCACTGGCTCCACTGAATTGCCCACATTATAACGGATGGGCGAATGGCTGCTATCGGCAACTGGCGGGGCTTTGTTTTACATCACTAAAGCAACGATAATAGCGGTGCCAGACCGTCGGGTGTGTTTCCTTTATGCGTTATGACGATGGTTAACAATCGCTTATAAATTATCCACGGAGGCAGTCCATTGCAGGACACCTTGTCCGCTCTGAGATTTCAGGGCCGCAGAGACAATTTTTACGCTCTGCTTGAATCTGCAAAAGTACCGGTTCTGGTTGAATTCGGTGCCACTTGGTGTGCCCCATGCAAAGCTCTGCAGCCGCTGCTGGATAACGCCCTGAGTGTTTACCCTGAGCGCGTTATGCTGATTACGGTGGACGCCGGTGCTGAGCCTGAACTGGCACAGGAGCAGGGTGTCAGTACTTTGCCGACCGTGCTTCTGTTTCGTGGTGGTAAGGTTGTCGACCGAATACACGGCGTTCTCTCGCAGCAACGGTTAGGGGACTTTCTGCGTCGTCACTCAACGGATCATGAATCCCCTTTACTGGTAAAAGCGTCTGATGCTTTGCAATCGGGGCAGAGTGCACTGGCACTGGAGCTCTGTCGCCAGGCTTATCAGACGTCGCCTGGCAGGGTTGAGGCTTTGCTTCTGCTTATCAGGGTATTGGCAGAGCGGGCAAAGGAAACCCGGGATGGGGCTTATATCTCAGAGGCCGAAGACGTTCTCAGCAGCAGTCCGGCGACGTTGCAGCGCCATCCCAAAGTTGCGCAGTGGCGCAGTCGTTTTTGGTTTCTGCGTGAATGTGCAGAGGAGGAATATCTGCCGTATCTCGAACTGATTACCCAAGGATCTTCACCTTACCTGCCGAACCGGCTGTTGCATGAGTTTATGGCAGCCACTGGGGAGCAACGCCAGGCTGCGCGCACACGGCTTGTGCAATTACTGGATACGATGGAAGACCGCCAGCTGGCCAGCCGCTATCGCCGGGCTTTGTTTTCCAATTGATTTATACCGTTATCTTTAAGTGTAATTAAATATAACGAAGATGGCGATACAAAAACGTAACTCTATAGTTATCCGGTAATTTTATTCAGGCGTTAGACTTGGTTATTCCCGGTTCTGCAACTTTCTCAGCAGAACCCATCACTGCCGCAGCGCTTATGTCTGATGCCAAACACCAATTGCCTGGTTCGCCATTTTCGTTTGCCGGTATTCAGCGCCGGCTGCGCAAGCTGATCAGCGACCCCGATAAATCCGACCAGGATATAGAGGATGTCGTCCGCCAGGATGCCTCCGTCTGGCGGATTCTGTTCGAAAACTCCAATGAAGGTGTTGTTATTCTCAATCGGGAAGGGCGGGTTATTGATGCTAATCCGGCGTTTGCCATCATGCTTGGTTACCCGCGCGAAGAGGTTTATCAGCTGCATGTGTGGGACTGGGAGGTCATCGCTGAACAGCAGGAAATTTTGCGTATGCTCGGCGATCTCAGACCCACTGGNGANATTTTCGAAACCCGTCACCGGCGCAAGGACGGACGTGTTATCGATGTCGAGCTCAAAAATACATCGGTTTGGTACGACGGGGAAAAGCTGATTTTTTGCCTGTGCCGGGACATTACAGAGCGTAAAGAGACAGAGCGGCGGATGCAGCAANTGGTCAGTACGGATGCGCTGACNGGNCTGTTAAACCGGCGNGAATTCTCACGCCTTATGGAACATGAGCTCAGTGAAGGCGCACGTAANAANGCTGAGGTTTCGGTGTTGCTGCTCGATATTGACCATTTCAAATGCATCAATGACCGTTTTGGGCATCATGTNGGTGACGAAGTGCTGATCAANGTGGCGAANAGTCTGCGTATCACGGTACGGCGCAGTGACTGTATATCCCGCTGGGGNGGTGAAGAGTTTCTGATCCTGTTGCCATNCTGNGGTCTTGAAGACGCAGTGCAGATGGCTGAAAAACTGAGATTGAGCATCAGNCACATCCAATTGCCTGACGGCCATTCTGTGAGTGNGAGCGTAGGNGNGGCCGGATGGTTGGTGGGNGAAACCTCGATGGAATTCATCAAAAGGGCGGATGCCGCNATGTATCAGGCGAAGGCNAATGGCCGGGACCGGGTTTCGTGGACNTCAGTCTGANTTATACCGTTATCNATTTTANCCGNTTAATACTCTCTGTTCTGTTACGCTGACTTCACTAATTCGCTGCATTTTGCATAATCGTGGAACATTCACCGTGGACAGAGATTATGCAAACACGTCGTCTTGGCCAGAACGGCCCGGAAGTTACTGAGCTGTGCCTGGGNACCATGACCTGGGGCCAACAGAACACCGAAGCCGAAGCTCACGATCAACTCGATTATGCCCTCGGTCGNGGCATNAATTTCATTGATACCGCCGAAATGTATCCGGTGCCGCCNAAGGCNGAAACTCAGGGNNTGACTGANCAATACATTGGCAGCTGGATTAAAAAGCGNGGCGGGCGCGAAGATTTTATTCTNGCCACCAAAGTGGCCGGTCCTAACCGNGGTATGGAATACATCCGTCAGGGNCCGGATTTCACCTCAGCNCACATAGAGCAGGCAATNGACAGCAGCCTGCAGCGTCTGCAGACCGACTATGTCGATCTGTATCAACTGCACTGGCCTTCNCGNCATACCAACTATTTCGGTCAGCTTGGCTACCGCCATGTTGANGACTCCGGNGTACCGTTTGAAGAAACCATTGGCANACTGGTGAAGNTGATGGAGCAGGGCAAGATCCGCCATTACGGNCTNTCCAATGAGTCACCATGGGGCACCATGAAAATTCTGCAGGTGTGTGAAAAGAATGGCTGGCCGAAGCCGGTCAGTATTCAGAACCCTTACAATCTGCTGAACCGCAGCTACGAAGTCGGTATGTCNGAGGTATCACACCGNGAAGGTATCGGACTGTTGGCGTATTCGCCGATGGCGTTTGGCGTGCTGAGCGGNAANTTCCTNAACGGNCAGAAGCCGGAAGGTGCCAGGGTGACGCTGTTNCCGCGCTTTACCCGCTATTCTCAGCCTCATGTNGATGANGTTGTTGCCAAATATGTGCAGATTGCCGAACAGGCAGGGCTTACGCCGGCGGCNATGTCACTGATGTTTGTGACGCANCANCCATTTGTTACGTCCAATATTATAGGTGCGACCAGTATCCAACAGCTGGAAGAAAACATTAATACTGCCGGACAGCGCCTGANTGCTGAGGTTCTGGAGGCACTGGANGCTGTGCATCTGGTTCACTCCAATCCCTGTCCCTGATCGGTGCTACCGCAGCCGGTTTNCNNNAGTGTCCNCTCNCTCAGCTGGAGCGGACACTGCGGCCATTTCTGGACTTGGNTTNGCGGGCAGGTATGATGACGCCATTAATCAGTTAATGGCGGAGCCTTATGAAAGCCCTGATGACCAAAGTATTCTGGCCCATCCTNAGTCTGTTTGAATCGAACTCCGATTCNTCAACGTACAANCCTTCACACCGCACCATTCTTATGGTCGTTGGNATCCTGTTTGTNTGTTTAAGTGTNNTTTCTGGCTGGACTATGTCGGCAACCGGGNAGATCGCAGCNCTGNTGCCNATTGGTATCTTCTTTATGGTTGGTCTGGTGGCCCTGATCGTCGGCTGGTTGGGCACAGATGGTGCNGTGGCCAAAATCTGGGGTAATCGCTGATTATCCGTGCTTCAGCTGTGTGGCATTGTTTTCATTAACGGACATCAATGCCANCNGATTCTTTTGGCTTGTCTTTCGGCTTGTTTTTTAGGTTGTCTTTCGGCTTGTTTTTTAGGTTGTCTTTCAGCCAGCTGACGGCGGANCGTCCGGCATGTCTGCCGGTTGCGAAACAGGCGGTTAATAAATAGCCGCCTGTNGGCGCATCCCAATCNAACATCTCTCCTGCAACAAAGANCCCGGGCAGCGCTTTCAGCATCAGTCCCGAATCCAGCTCAGAAAACTGAATGCCACCGGCNCTACTGATGGCCTCATCTANCGGNCTGGTTGCCTNAACCAAAGGCATTGGCATGGCCTTTAATGCCGAGGCAACGGCGNTTGCGTCNTCACGGTTCAGCGACGGGNAACANTCCTGCANNAAGGCATTGGTGATTGTCGGCAGGCGGAATTTTTTGCGCAGNACATTNGCAAAGCTCATCCCTTTTCTTGGCTCGCGCAGCTTTTTCTCAACCTGCTGCAAATCCGTGTTGGGCAGCCAGTCGAGTATCAGCCGGGCATTCTGTGGATCGTGATTCAGGCAATCGCGCAGGGGATTGCTCAGGGCGTACACCAGACTGCCTTCCACGCCGTAGGCGGAGATAATAAATTCACCGGTGCGTTGCTCGCGGTTTCCATGGCTGTCGCTGACACTCAGGGCAACCTGTTTGAGTGGTGTGCCGGCGAATTTCTGCTGCATAAAGTCACTCCACTCCATCTCAAAGCCGCAGTTGCTGGCCTGCAATGGCGTGATCGCGATATCAGCGGCAGACAGGGGGGATACCCAGCTGCCATCGCTGCCCAGTTTGGGCCAGCTGGCACCGCCGAGGGCGAGCACAACGCAGTCGAAGTGACGCTTAACCTTGCCATCCGGCGTAGTAAATTCCCAGATCAGCTGCTCGTTTTCCCTGGCCCAGTCAGTCCAGCGGTGACGGGTGTGAATCACAATGCCCTGATCACGCAGGCGCTTCAGCCAGCTGCGCAGCAGCGGCGCCGCTTTCATGTCTTTGGGAAAAACACGGCCTGAGGTACCGACAAAGGNTTCAATGCCCAGTCCGTGAATCCAGGCGCGCAGATCGTCAGGTTTGAACGCGTCCAGTGCGGGGCGCAGATGACTTTCTGCGCTACGATAGCGTTTTACGAACTGCAGGTAGTCTTCTGAGTGGGTGATATTCATACCACCGATGCCAGCCAGCAGAAATTTACGCGCCACGCTTGGCATTGCATCGAACACCTCAACGTTTAACCCAGCCTGGGCGAATTGCTCCGCCGCCATCAGGCCGGCGGGGCCTGCACCAATGACCGCTATGCGTTTACCGCTGCCGGGTGGGGTGTAAGAATCTGTCATAGGTATTTGGACGCCNGTAGCTGCAGGGCGCGAACGCCGACTTTGTTCAGCCTGTAAGTCAGCAGCAGGGCTGCGGCGGTCAGACCGATCACCAGACCTGTCCAGAAGCCCTCGGCACCGGCCGGTGTTGGCTGTTTAAAGGCCAGCCAATAGCCAAGTCCCAGCCCCACCAGCCAATAGGTAATAAAGGTAATCAGCATGACGGCCAGTGTGTCGTGGTAGCCGCGCAGGGCACCTGCGGCGGCAACCTGAGTGGCATCCGACAGCTGAAAAACTGCGGCATACATCATCAGCAGTGTGGCGATGGTCACTACCGCAGGATCAGGCGTGTACAGTGCCGTCAGATAGCGCGAGAACAGCACCATAATGGTGGCGCTGAGTACGGCAAAAGCCAGTGTCAGGGCGATGCCAAGCCATGCCGTGGCGTAGGCAAGGTCAGGACGATCACTGCCTAACCAGTGGCTGACGCGTACGCTGAGTGCCATACCAATGCTGAGTGGCACCATAAAGGTTACTGATGTCAGATTCAGGGCAATCTGATGAGCAGCGACGGTGGCTGGGCCCAGATCGGTCAGAAACAGAGCGATAGCGGTAAAGAGTGTCACTTCAAAGAAAATGGCGATACCAATGGGAATGCCAATGCGCAGAATGCGGCGGATAAATCCGAAATCAGGTTTGTGCAGACGCTGCCAAAGATGAAAGTCTGCCGGCAAACGGCGTTTTGCGGTATTCATGGCCATGGCAACCGCCATACCAGCAAACACCAGGCTGGAGCCAATACCACAGCCGATGCCGCCGAGTGCCGGCAGACCAAACCAGCCGTATACAAACAGCGCGTTGAGCGGCACGTTCATAAGCAGGCCGGCGAGCATGATTCTTGTCACCTGCGAGGCGTCATCCTGAGCTTCGGCATAGTAACGGAAGGCAAGGAATATCCCGGCTGCCGGCATGCCAACGGCAATCGCCCGGGTATAGCCGGCGGCTATCTCTGCGGTTTTTTCATCTTCGACAATGCCTGGCAGCAGGGAGGACATAAACCATAGAGCCATTCCGGCGCAGACCCCGAGGGCAATGCCCGTCCACAGGGCAGCGGCCATAAGCTGGGGCAGTTCCTGCTGCTGGCGTGCGGCTTTGATCTTAGCGGTCATCGGCGCAAGTGCGACTAACACGCCGGCGACAAACAGCCAGACCGGCATCCACAGGCTGGTACCAATGGCTACGGCGGCCAGATCGCGGGTGCTGACATAGCCGGACATCAGAGTGTCGATGGTGCTCATGCCTACCTGGGCCAGTTGGGTTGCCAGAATAGGGGCAATCAGCTTCAGCAGTGCGCGCGCTTCTTGAGCTTTGAAGTTCATCAGAGTAGTGTCCGTGCCTGGTCTGAATCAGAGCAGGTACGCCGCAGATGCGCGGCAGGCCGTGGGTTTAAAAAACAGCGGATTGTGCCTGTTAGCTGACCATCAGGCCAGCTTTTATTTGAGTATTACCGACCTTTGACTATGACCGCCGAACTTCGTACTGACGACCTTATTCACTTATTTAACCGCCTGTTTCTGCCAAGCGAAAATACCTGCCTGGTCGCGGGTGATGACGAGCCTATCTATCTTCCGGCGGATAACGAACATCCGCATCATCGCCTTATCTTTGCCCATGGCTTTTATGAATCGGCGCTGCACGAGATCAGTCACTGGTGCATTGCCGGTAAAGAGCGCCGGCAGCTGACCGATTTTGGTTACTGGTATGAGCCTGACGGACGCAGTGCGGATCAGCAGCGGGCGTTTGAACAGGTCGAAGTTAAGCCGCAGGCGGTTGAGTGGCTGTTGTCGGTGGCCTGCGGGCGCCGGTTTTACGTCAGCACGGATAATCTCAACGGCGAACCTGAGGCAGTCGCTGCTGGTTTGCAGCGCTTCCGCCTTAATGTGGCGGAACAGGCGGAGGTTTATCTGCGTGATGGGCTGCCACAGCGGGCAGAAGTATTAAAAAATGCCCTGTTGGATTATTATCACCGACATAAAGAATTTAACGCGTATGAGTTCGCGTCTGAAAAGATCTAAACGGAGTCTCGTTTGTTTAAGAAGTTCATAAAGGCGGTTGGCGGGAAAGGGTCCCAGCCAGCGCCGGCAGGTGGCCAATCGAAAGGCGATAAGGCCAGTCATAGCGGCAAGCCAGCAAGAAGCCATGAAAATTCTGCCAGTACCGCCCCGAATACCCATAAAAAATCACGTGCATCCCACGAAAAATCGGATCGTTCCCGCTCCCGTAAGAAGTCAGCTGCAGCACCGGTTGCTGAGGAAAGTTGGTCTCTGAGTGACTTTAAAGTGCCGGAAGAAGCGGGCAAAACCCGTTTTCATGACCTTGGCCTGCCGGATTCCGTGATGCGCGGCATTCATAAGCTGGGCTTCACTTACTGTACGCCGATTCAGGCTGAGTCATTACCTGCTGCTTTGCGCGGCCGTGACACCATTGGTCAGGCGCAGACCGGTACGGGTAAATCCGCGGCATTTCTGCTGACCATCCTCAATCGTCTGCTGACGGATGTTCCGGAAGAACGTTTCGCTTCAGAGCCGCGCGCCCTGGTCGTGGCACCGACCCGCGAGCTGGCACTGCAGATTGGTAAGGACGCAGAAGGGTTGGCACGATATACCGGCCTGAACATCGTCACCATCGTTGGCGGTATGGATTATGAGAAGCAGAAGAAACAGCTGCGCAATCATGTGGTTGATGTTCTGGTGGCAACACCGGGTCGTCTGATCGACTTTATACGCAGTGAAGACGTGTTTCTGGATCAGGTCGACGTGCTGGTTCTGGACGAAGCAGACCGTATGCTGGACATGGGTTTTATTCCTGACGTGCGTCGTATCGTGCGCGCTACGCCACCTAAAGGTGATCGCCAGACACTGCTGTTCTCGGCAACCTTCAACTATGACGTTCGTATTCTGATTGATCAGTGGACGGATGATCCGTTGCAGGTGGTGATTGAACCGGAACAGGTTGCCACCGACCGTGTAGAGCAGCGCTGCTACCTGATTGCCGACAGTGATAAATACGATCTGCTGAAGAAAGTACTCGATGATGAACAGCCAGAACGCTGTATCGTTTTCGCCAACCGTCGCGATCTGACCCGTAACCTGTGCGATAAGCTTAATAAACAGGGCCATAAAGCGGTGCTGTTGTCCGGTGAGGTCAGCCAGGATAAGCGTATCAAAACGCTGGAA
This sequence comes from Oceanospirillaceae bacterium, assembly GCA_002706025.1. Classification (GTDB taxonomy): domain Bacteria; phylum Pseudomonadota; class Gammaproteobacteria; order Pseudomonadales; family Oceanobacteraceae; genus Venatoribacter. The sequence goes on along the minus strand of PAJK01000043.1, from coordinate 23,698 downwards.
AAATTCCGTGAAGGTAAAGTGAATGTGATGGTCGCCACCGACGTTGCCGGTCGTGGTATTCACGTTGATGGCGTGAGCCATGTGATTAACTACACCTTGCCGGAAGACCCGGAAGATTACGTACACCGCATTGGCCGTACCGGACGTGCCGGAGCAAAAGGCGTTTCTATCAGCTTCATTTCTGAGGATGACGCCTTCGTATTGCCAGACCTGGAAAAATATCTGGGTATGAAGCTGCCACTGACTCAGCCCTGAGTCAGTCGTTTTGGAAAGCCTATGAACTGCAACCGCTGCAAATTGCTGCTGCTTTTCACAGGCTTCCGGGGTTTTTTTCGATTGCTATTTCAATTGCTGTTGCCTCTTCTGCTGCTGGTCCGGTCGGTAGTGGGTGTTCAGGCTGACGATTCCTTTCCTCAACAAACCCCTGCTAATCCTCTGCAAACAGCCTCTGCTGACGAGGTCACAGCACAATGGGCCGAACAGTATCTGCAGCGTACGCAGTCAATATTGCTTGATGGCAGTGACAGCGACCATGTGATGTCACTCTACTATTTCGGCAAGGCTTCTGGTCAGGCAGCAGAGCGTTATACCCTGATTGGTCTTGAACGTGTGCGCGGTGCCGAGTACCACCAATTTTTTACTTTGCTGGTATTCCGCGATCAAACATTGCTGGGTTATTACCGGAATGTGCCGTCGTTTCCGTCTGCAGTAAATGAGGATGGGAGGGTCAGGTTTCCGCGTGGGGTTAATGCTGTCTTGCAGGCAACGCTGAACGCCTGGAATATCACTCAGATTCACATAGGGCAGGAAGCCTTGTGTCAGACTGTTGGCCAGGCGTCAGATGGCGCAGAGCCGCAGCGGACCTGTGTCAGCTGGACGCCAGCCAGTTCTTAACAATCGCGTTGATTAACCATTCCGGGTCGTCCAGCGGCAGGTCATGGCCTGTGCTGTTGTGGCGTTCAATNGGTACCTGCCAGCGTTGTGCAATTTTTTCTGTGCAGCGTGGGGAGACCAGTCTGTCCTGCATGCTGACGTANCACCATGNTGGCGTCACCGGTGGCTGCAGNGGNCCGCGATAGCCGGATGCTGACAGAATCTGTATCAGCATATTGCGCAGGCTGAGTGGGTGGGTATCGGAATANTGCTGCCANACCGGCGCCAGTTGCGAGCTGTCNTTGCGGTTGCTGGTCCAGTAAAGGATGGGTTTCTCCAGACCTCNGCCAGACGCCAGATTGGCCACCAGACTGGCAAAGGCCGGTAAACGCATGCGNTGCCAGGGNAGGGAAAGGTTGCTGAANCTGGTGTTGATCAGATGCAGGGCTTTGACTTCCTGCGGATAAACCCGCGCCCATTCGCTGGCAATCATGGCGCCCATGGAAATGGCGCCGATGGTGACAGGTTTTCCCTGAGTTGCAGGCAGTACCTGTTGGCGGATATCTTCCATCATTGCCCGGATACCGCGGGGCGTCAGTTCCTGCCAGCGTTCGCCATTACCGGCAAGTTCCGGTGTCAGCAGCTCAATCGCTGGCTGATGGCGCTGCAGTGCATGCTCCAGCTGCCCGGGAAACTCCCCCCAGTGAAANCGGCTGCGGATCAGTCCCCGGATCAGTATCCATTGTTCAGGGTTGCCAGGCATCATGAGCATCTACCGGTTATGGCAGTGNATCACCACAGGTTGAAGTAACGGTGCACGGCAAANTGAATAATGGTGCCGGCGTCATAGTTACCTTTCAGATTGGTCTTGTTCAGCGTCATGCGGAAGTCCCAGGGGCCGTAACTGTGGTTGGCGCCNATGCGGAACTGCCAGTAATCATCACGCTTGGTATCTTCAAAGAAATTGTAGTCTTCATCATCTACTTCCAGCCAGCGGTGCTGGGCGGTGTAAAAGTCAAAAGACAGGCTGTTTAACTGCCAGGTGTAGCCCAGTTCCAGCGTNCGGAAACCAAACTGGCTGCCAATATAGTTGCCGGTTTCCCGCCAGCCGATGGTTACCGCATCGTTAATCAGCAGGCGCAGNCCACCCTCGGTGTANGACTCGCCGTCAATGTCAGCGTCGCCCTGATACAGATAGCGGGTAGCAAACAGATCAAAGGCCAGGTAGTCGCCCATTGGCTGATAGAAGCCNGCAAAAAGGCTGTGTTCATAGGTGACGTGATCGTCATCGCGTTCCATGCCNGACGATGCAATACCGCCATACAGGCCGGTGTCGTCGGTCAGGGTCAGGCCTGCCTGTAAAGCAGGGTTGCCTGCGGTCTGGCTGATGCCGTCACGGATGTATTCGGAAGTGACCCCAATATTGGCGTTCAGATCGGCGTGGGCATTCAGAGCTGCGCACAGTGCAGCGAAGGAGGTCAGGCGCGACAGCGCACGAAGGGATAACACCATGATATCTACTTGCTTTCCGTTGTAACTGTTCGGTTTCGGGGCGCTATCATACGATGTTTCGGCCCGGCTGTGGTGGCTTTGGCTGTTACAGGCGAAAAAAGTTTTATTTTTCTGCCTGATACCAGCGNTCCAATGCAGCCTGTTCCCGGTGAAACTTGTCGCTGACCGTGGNTGGNGCCCANNCNGGCATGCTGCGGACTGCCGACATCAGAAACTCAATCAGGGTGAAATGNCGGCGCAGTATGCGCCGGTGGCGGTGCGGCAGAATNGGGTTNAACAGGCTGTGATAGCGCAGCAGATGGCGTGGATTTTTCTTTACCCACAACCAGGAACCCATCTCCAGCGTCAGNGGCAGATACAGNCCGTCCGGCTGATGNTGCATGTAATCGTCGTAGATGTAGTCCCACAGGTCGCCATGGGTNGTGTAACTGTGCGCCTGAGGCTCAAACAGATAAACATCATGGGATGGGTAGGTGGTTTCAAACAGNTCGGTCAGNGCATGTGCTTCNGCNATGGCCGGCCANGGCTTGACGCTTTTGGCATAGGGAAACCAGATGCGGTCTTTGTAGCCAAAACCTGAGTGGCAATCGAGGCTGATGCAATGTTGCTGNCCGGAAAGTGCGGCCAGCATGGTNTCNACCAGGGCCTGGCTNTCTGGCTCCATNGGATCGTGCCGGCGNCCGCGNAACCAGGGTAAATGGCGGCTGATGCGCTGGCCTGCCACCAGCAGCGGAGGACGGCCTTCCGCATCCACAGGCGCATTGCGCATCAGATCGACACCGTTNGGGTTGGCGCGGCTGTTGCGCCACATGCCACCGGGNTTGACGATGGGGACGATNAGCAGGCGGATTTCCTTCAGCATTTCTGTGGCNACCGGATCCCATTCCAGGCGTTTCAGCAGCGTGCTGAGAAATGACAGTATGACCTGAGTACCGATGCGTTCGATACCGTGAACACCGCCGATCAGGGCCAGTGTTGGTACCTGNGGTGCGNTGGAGCCCATTTCCAGAACGTAAAACGGCAACTGAATATTGTTCTGCTCAATGTGCAGCGGAACAGAGACGCGCAGGTGCTTTTGCCCCAGTTCCAGCAGGTTTTCCAGCTCAATCAGTTCCGGCAGGGCTTTTTTAATTGGGTATGTCCGTTGAATCAAAGGGATCAGGTCCTTATTCTGCTCAGCCCAGTTAACACGATCTGAGTAACAGTTTAATGAAATCTTCGCTCCCATTGCCGGATGATATGCCGACCCGCTACCGCAGCTGGCATTGGGTAAAAACGCTCTGGCCTTATCTGATGGAATACCGTGGCCGGGTTCTGCTGGCATTACTCTGTCTGGTTGCAGCAAAAGTCGCCAGTGTGTCGATGCCGTTTCTGCTCAAATATCAGGTCGATCATCTGAGTATGGACGACAATTCTGCCATTGGCTCTGCCANCGCAGGGCACGCCGATGACTGGTGGCTGTGGTTTCCGCTTGGNNTGTTGCTGGCCTATGGCNCGGTGCGCTTTATTAACGTNCTGGCCGGCGAGTTANGGGATCTGTTNTTTGGCCGGGTTACCGAGCGGGCGATGCGGCGCATGTCTCTGCGGGTGTTTGAGCATCTGCATGCGCTCAGTCTGGCNTTTCATCTGGACCGNCAGACCGGGGCNTTNCAGCGCGANATNGAACGCGGNACNCAGGGCATCAGNTTTCTGATGCGTTTCCTGATATTTAATATTATCCCGACCTTTCTTGANCTGTTTTTTGTGATCGGCCTNCTGNTGGTTAATTACCCACCGGTGTTCGCCATTATCACGGCCGTGGNTGTGGTTGCGTATGTGGCNTGGTCGGTGCGCCTGACCGAGTGGCGGACTCAGTATGTGCGNCAGGCCAATAAAATGGATTCNTCNACCCACGCGCGGGCGCTGGACAGTCTGCTCAATTATGAAACCGTTAAATATTTTAATGCTGANCAGCGTGAAGCCCGNGCCTANGATAAATCGCTGGCTGGCTGGGAACAGGCCAGACGTCAGAACCGNTTTTCGCTGTTCGGACTGAATTCCGGTCAGGCGTTTATTATCAGTCTGGCCATGGCGCTGATGCTGATGTTCGCNGCNTATTATGTGATTACCGGCGAAATGACCATNGGTGACTTCACTNTGGTNAACGCGTTTATGTTTCAGTTGTTTTTACCGCTTAACTTTCTTGGCTTTGTTTACCGGGAAATNAAAGCCTCTATGGCCAATATCGAGCGTATGTTTGAATTGCTTGATGAAAAACCCGGCGTTGACGACAGCGGTAAAAGAGAGCTGACCGTCNCCCGTGGCAAGGTCGAAATAGAGCAGCTGGANTTTTTNTATCAGCCCGAGAGGCCAATTATNCGCGGCCTGAATCTGCNGCTGGANCCNGGCAGGACGCTGGCAGTGGTNGGTGCCAGNGGTGCCGGTAAATCCACGTTAACCAAGTTGCTGTTCCGCTTTTACGATCCACAGANCGGCGCAATCCGCATTGANGGGCAGGATATCCGTGATGTNTCGCAGGCGTCGTTGCGCAGCGCGCTGGGCATCGTTCCGCAGGANGCTGTNTTGTTTAACGATACGCTGAAAAACAATCTGCTNTATGCCCGTGANGACGCCAGCGANGAAGAAGTCGCAGNGGTTGTCAGAATGGCNCATCTGCAGGGGNTGATTGATCAGTGTCCGGATGGTTTGAATACCGTGGTTGGCGAGCGTGGACTGAAGTTGTCCGGNGGCGAAAAACAGCGCATCGCNATNGCCCGTATGCTGCTTAAAAGGCCGGCGATCATGGTGTTCGACGAGGCNACGTCTTCGCTGGATTCACGCACGGAAAAAGGCATTATGGAAGCCATTCATGAAGTNTCCGCAGGGCATACAACCTTGATTATTGCGCACCGCCTGTCGACGGTGGTCAATGCNGACAGCATNGCCGTNCTCGANCAGNGNCAGCTGGCGGAGCAGGGAACCCANGAGGAGCTGCTGGCAAAACAAGGGCTCTATGCGCAGCTCTGGTCTGCACAGCAGCGGGCANACGTCAGTACAGCGGATAGCGAAGAGGANAGTATCTGATGCAGTTGCTGATCATTGATGCCATGAATCTGATCCGCCGTATTTATGCCGCGGCGGAGGAGTCTGAACTGGCGCTGGATGCCACCCGCAGCCATTGTCTGAGTGTGATTGTGCGCAATGCCGAACAGCTGCAGGCGACTCACGTGGCGGTGGTGTTTGAGCAGAAATGTGTGACCTGGCGCCACGAAGTCTGGCCGGACTATAAGCTCGGGCGCCCGCCAATGCCGCAGGCACTTGAGCAAGGGCTGGCTGAAATCCGTCAGTCATTTCAGCAGGCAGGCATCAGCTGTATCGAACTGGCTGGCTGGGAAGGCGATGATGTGGTGGCAACGCTGGCGGCAAAAGCCGCTTTTGCGGGCCTGAAGGTTACTGTACTTTCCACCGATAAGGGCTTCTGCCAGCTGGTGAACAGCCGCCTTACGGTACGCAATCACTTTGATCGCTACACCTGGGATGAACTGATGGTTGAGCAGAAATTCGGTCTGCTGCCGCAGCAGTTGCCGGATTTCTGGGCGCTGACCGGAGATACCACGAATCATTTACCCGGTGTGGCGGGTATCGGTCCGAAAACGGCCGGCCAGCTGTTGGATGAGCACCGCAGTCTGGATCTGATTCTTGCTGCCCATGAGCAGTGCGATACCCGCGTGCGTAATGCTCTGGCGCAGCACTGGCCGCAGGCTTTGCTGACCCGGGCGCTGGCTACATTGCGGACAGATGTACCATTAGGCTTCAATCTCCACGATCTGCGCTGGCAGCCACCGGGCCCATAGCTTAAAATCCCCGCCTTTTTCCGGGAGTCTGTCTGTGTCAGTCGATATTAAAGTCCGTGGTTATCATCTGGATATCTATCATCACGTGAATAACGGACGCTATCTGGAGTTTCTGGAAGAAGGGCGCTGGGATTACTTTGAGCACTATCAGTTCTTTAAGCTGTTTGAATCAAGGAATCTGGCCTTCGTTGTCGCTAATATCAACATCAGCTACCGTCGCCCGGCCTATGCCGGTGAAGTGATCCGCGTCATCACCCGCATGAGTAAAATCGGTAATAAAAGCGCTCAGGCCATTCAGGAAGTGCGTTTGTTGGTGGACGGCGAGCCTGCGGATCTGATTGCGGACGCCATCGTTACTTTCTGTCTGATGGACGGTGATACACAGAAGTCAGTAGCGATTGAAGGTGAGCTGCGTGCAGTGCTTGAACATATGATTGAGGAAGGAAAATGAGTGTCGACGCCGTATTGGCAGAGATTAACGGGTTTCTCGGCTGTGAAACACCGGATGCCTGGATTGAAGTGGCGCTGAAAAATCAGGAAACCCTGCTGATTGACCACGCCAATTGTGAAAAGAAAGCCGCCACAACAGCCATGAATCTGCTGTATAAGCATATCGACCGTGAAGATCTGCTGAAGAAGATGAGTCAGCTGGCGCGTGAAGAACTGCTGCATTTTGAGCAGGTCGTGAACATTATGAAAGAGCGTGGCATTGGCTATCGCCATGTGTCTTCTTCCCGCTATGCTGCCGGTCTGCGTGATGCGGTGCGTAAAGGCGGTGTTGATGAACTGATCGATGTGCTGATTGTTGGTGCCTTTATTGAGGCGCGATCCTGTGAACGCTTTGCCAAACTGGCGCCGTTTCTGGACGATAAACTGGCAAAATTCTACCGTTCACTGCTGAAATCCGAAGGTCGTCACTATCAGGATTACCTTGGACTGGCGGCTCAGTATGCGGATTATGATATTTCCCCAAGAGTTGCCGAGTTCTGCCGCCTGGAGCAGGAACTGATTGAATCCGTCGACGATACCTTCCGTTTTCACAGTGGTGTGCCGGCAGCGGCATGAAGCGGTAACCCGGGCGGGGGCCAGATTGACTGGCCCTTTGCTTATCAGCTGTCCTGACTGGCGCGAATAATCTTCACGCACACATCACAGATATTCCGATATTCCGCTTCAGTTATTACGCCGGCTTCCAGGTCCCTGCGGGCCTGAGACATCTGTCCTTCAGCATCTTTTAAATCGGTATAGCGGCGGTTTGCTTCGAGGGCGGTGAGGGTTTTTGCTGAAGTCATAATCTCTTCCTTTTATCTTTCAATATGTGGCCATCCGTGCGCACGCTTCACAGCGTTCACTTCCTTATTAATATTCAAGTTCACTTTGATAGAAATATAGTTCACAGTGAAACATCTGGCGCAAATTATTCACTTGCGTCGCTGACGATATCTACAATTACAAAAAGAAGAATCCGACAGTCATGCAGGTTTCACATCAGACAGAAGAATTAACTGAATGGTACGACGGCCCAGCGGCGGACATTCGTGGCTGGTATTATCCGGGTGATGAAGCTCGCCCGGTATTGCATTTTCTCCATGGCAACGGCTTCTGTGCCAGAACACTCTGGCCATTGGCGCGGCGCTTGAGTGACGGCGGGTCCGTTCTCCTTACTGATTTGCCCGGCCATGGTGGCTCTGCGCAGCCGGCCCATCGCATGCCGGATTGGGTGGCTATGGCAGAGCGGGTTGGTGATGCGCTGGAAACGCGCAGGGGCAATCAGCCAGTGATCGGAATCGGGCATTCCATGGGCGGCGTCATAACCCTGTTGCTGGCCGCTCGCCGTCCACATCTGTTTCAGCGCATTATTCTTCTCGATCCCGTACTTTTCTCTCCGGAGGTTGTTTTCTATCAGCGACTGGCACGAAAGTCAGGGTTATGGAAGCGGTCTCGGCTGGTTAAATCCGTCAGTAACCGCAGGCGGCAGTGGGGCGGTACCGGCGAAATGTGGAAGGCTCTGAAAGATAAATCGCTTTACCGCAACTGGAGCGATGAAGCATTTGAAAATTTTGTGCGTGGCGGCACAAATAAAGGGCCTGATGGTATTTCACTGGCCTGCAGCCCCCTCTGGGAAGCGTCCATCTTCGGGTCTTATCCAAGAGGCTTGTGGCAGGCCGTGCATCAGATCAGTGTGCGCACGGATATTCTGGTTGCTTCCGACAGTTATGGATTTATCGCCCGGTCTGCCCGCAAGGCATCTGCCGCCAACGCAAACATACACTGGCAAAATTTTGAAGGCGGTCACTGTTTTCCAATGGAGCAAGCGGACAAAACGGCTGATGTGCTGGCACAAATGTTGAGTGCGTAATATAAAGAATGTGCTCACAAGCCGCTTAAAAATTGAAGTATGGCGCGGTTTTGCCGATAAAAGGGCAGGCTGACCGGGCAGGGGATAAAAACCTTTGTCAAATAAATTCGGGTAGGCTATTGTGAGTTTTCCTTTCAGTAAGCATATAGAGAATAACGAGTAGGATCTATGAGCATGGAGATTCAGGCAGCACTGGATGTTGCCGATGAAACTGATTCATTTCTTCAGATTACGGATGTTATTTACGGTAAAGAAGCNGANGATGGCTANGACTCGCTGTCGGANGCAGAAAAAACCGTATTTTGTATCGACGGNTTGTTGCGTGAAATGGAGAANGGAGGGTTTGTGCAGTTTATGCANCATGATGTTGGCGCCCTCGCGGAAGATACTCTTGANGCTCTGGAACGCATTAAAGCTAAGAATACTTATGCTTTACTTGACCAGTTGATCAATTTTTTCGAAGACCGTAAAGTACCTGCTGATGAAGACGAGCGTATTGAGCTGTTTGATCAGATAGAGAGTGATTACGCCGACGAAATTGCTGAGCTGGACGACAGATTCTACGATGTTGGCGAAAACCTGGTCGAAATGACCCTGGGCTTCGTCGCCCGTAACATCAAAGAATTCAGATANAAAAGCCGGCGTTCGCCGGTTTTTTCAAAAAAGATTCCTGTAATTGGCTGATATTGTGCGGGCATCAGTGTAATGGCTGATTTATTGATCGTACTATCAGTGTAAAGTNGTCTGCGGCTGGCTGGTGCAGCGGAGACATTCTGTTATTATCGACCAAGGTAGTACGGCAGTTTCTGTTTCGCCGTCGCCTCACGATAACAACAATTACAGGAATTCTCCCATGATCCGCACTTTTATGACGCTTGTGGCAGCGGCAGCCGTTTCGGTTGTTGTGCATGCTAAAGAAATCAACGATATTGATGTCGATGATGTTTTCGAGGTTGGTGACCAGCAGCTTGTCCTCAACGGTGCTGGCGCCCGCTCGAAGTTTTTTCTCGATGTTTATGTTGCTGCTTTGTATCTGAAAAATAATCAGACAGATGCGCAGCAGATTGTGGATGCGGATGAACCGATGGCGATACGCCTGTATATAACATCGGATCTGATTACCAGTAAGCGGATGGCAGATTCCACCCGCGATGGTTTTATCCGCTCTACGGACGGAGATATTGCTCCGATTGAAAAAGATATAGAAGAGTTGATCAAAGCATTCCGCTCAGAAATAGAAGAGGGGGATGTGTTNGATCTTGTGTATACGCCAGGTAGTGGTGTCGCGGTTTATAAAGATGGTGATCTTGAGTCNTCCGTACCNGGNTTTGNTTTTAAAAAGGCANTGTTTGGCATCTGGCTGTCTGAAAATCCGATTCAGAAGTCACTGAAAAAGGCGTTGGTTAATAGCTGACTATTGGTTAACAGCTTACTATCGGCTAACGTTAATCTGAGGGCAGGCTCTGAATGCNGAGTCTGCCTGACGGAAATCNCAGGGGTGATCAGGATTTTTCCGGAACTGAAGTATGACGGATCGAGAAGGGAACGATTTTACAAAGGAACGCGCTCAGCCACCGGAATCGATAGCACTCCTGGTTGTTGATGACGATGAGGCTGTGTTGCAGGTGACACGGCTTGTTTTGTCACGTTACCGTTATCGCGGTGCGCCACTGGAANTTCTCGAAGCTCAGAGTGCGGAAGAAGCACGGCGNATACTCTCAACCCGTCACGACATTGCTGTTATTCTGCTCGACGTTGTTATGGAACACGATCATGCNGGTCTGGAACTGGTTGAATACATCCGCAACAGNATTCATAACCATCGTATCCGCATTATCATCCGTACCGGGCAACCCGGTTATGCACCTGAGAAGCAGGTGGTTCAGGATTATGAAATCAATGATTATCTGATGAAATCAGATGCGACGCAGTCGCGAATGGTGGTATCNCTGACCACCGCTATTCGCAGTTATCTTGATATTGTTCACGCTGAAGACATGGCCCGATGNGCAGAGCGTTCGGATTNNGCGCGAAAAAATGCAGATTTTGCTTCTCANCAGAAAACCCAGTTTCTGGCTCACATGAGTCACGAAATCCGNACNCCGCTGAACGGTATNGTTGGTCTTGTCGATCTGTTAGCAGAAACCTCTTTAAATTCNGACCAGGNGGAACTGGTTGAAGATCTGAANCTGTCTGCNGATGTGTTGCTTGGNCTNGTTAATGATGTTCTGGATATNTCTAAAATTGAATCCGGAAANCTGGAATTAACAGAAACTCTTTTTTCTCCGGTTGCGCTGNTGGATAAAGTCAGTGTGTTATTTANCGCTGTTATGCAGCGGAAAAATATTGAGTTTATTCAGGAATATTCTTCGCTNAAAGATCNGNGTTTTTTGGCTGATGCNCATAAATTNCAGCAGATACTGATTAACTTTATTGGTAACGCCTGTAATTTTACGCCTCATGCCGGACGTATTTGCCTGCGCGCGTCATTTACCGGAGACAATGCTGATAACGCTGATTTTATCGTTGAAGTCGAAGANAATGGNCCGGGTATCCGGCCTGACCGTNTCCGNCATNTTTTTGATGCCTATGAGCAGGAAGCGGCGGACACATCGCAGCGCTATGGTGGTACGGGNCTGGGGCTGAGTCTCAGTCAATCACTGGCNCAGCTGATGANNGGCGANGTTGGNGTCGACAGTACANCCGGTGAGGGNAGTCGTTTCTGGGTGCGTGTNCCGGTTAAATANGGNGNTGTGNAAGACGCTGCCGTTTGTGAAACAGCATCNGATATGACGGTTCTGGCCGGATGGAACATTCTGGTTGCTGAAGATGATCCGACCAGTCAGAAAGTNATTGTNCGTCTGCTGTCTAAAATGGGAGCCATAGTGCAGTGTTTTGGCAATGGTCAGGCATTACTGGAGCAGGGTGATTACATTAACTGNGATGCTATTCTGCTGGATTGTCATATGCCAGTGATGGGTGGGCAGGAATGTGCANGGGAACTTCGNCGNAATGGTTACAGCGGCCCCCTGTTGGCGCTTACCGCNGCCGTCAGTGATGAGGAAAGGCAGGCCTGTCTGGATTCCGGGATGGATGATGTTCNCGCCAAACCGCTGAACAGACAGCGGTTGGCGCAATGGCTGACATCAAAACAGCACTGATCAGTCTGTCTTTTTATCCTCGCCAAGTTTCGAAATACGGCGCAGGCGTTCGATAATATCGCCGTTTACTGTACCTTCCGGNAAATTGCCGTCAGCATCCTGTTCACCCGCTGGGCGGTTGAGTAAAAGTTCTATTGCCTGGTCNACGTGGCGGACACAGTGAATGGCAAATTTTCCTTCTTCTACNGCGCGNACNACCTCTGGTTTAAGAATCAGATTNCGACGGTTTGATTCNGGAATAATAACCCCTTGTTTTCCTGTCAGTCCGCGCGCTGCACAAAGACGGAAGAANCCTTCAATTTTNTCGTTNACGCCNCCGATTGCCTGTACTTCACCGTATTGGTTAACGGAGCCGGTAATGGCAAANCTTTGTTCAACNGGTGATTGAATAAGCGCNGAAATCANGGCGCACAGTTCGCCGAGTGAGGCNCTGTCNCCGTCGATATAACCGTANGACTGTTCCATGGCAATGTGGGCAGAAACCGCCANTGGGAATTTCTGTGCATAGCGATTACCAAGAAATCCGGTGATGATCATGACGCCTTTGGAGTGAATNGCCTGTCCCAGTGATACCTCCCGTTCGATATCCACGACGCCTTTGCTGCCAGGGTAAACGGTCACAGTAATACGTGCCGGTGAACCAAAACTGGTGTCTCCCAGTGACATAACGGTTAATCCATTTACTTTACCGATGGCGCTGTCGCTGGTTTCGAGTAACACAGTACCGTCCATCATCTGTTCAAACAGCTTGTCGTAAACACGGCTGGTGCGTTCTTCTTTTGCGCTCAGGGCGCGGTCAATATGAGAGGCTGAAATTAATTCGTCCTCAGCCAGTTTGCGAATAAAATCCGCCTCCGCCAATAAATCAAACTGTTCGCCAATGCGCGCGCTAAGTACATCCTGTTGTTCGGCAAGGCGGGCACTGAAACGCACCATGCGTTCGACGGCTGAATATTCGAGATCGGCGTATCCTTGCTCATTAATGCGGCTTTTTAACAGGCGCGCGTATGAGTACAGGTGTTCGTCGGATAATTCCAGATCACTGTCAAAATCCACCAGAGAGCGGAAAAGCCCTTTAAAATCTTCGTCGTATTCCTGCAGCAGGTAATACACCTGACGGGAGCCAATCAGCACCAGTTTAAAGTTCAGTGGAATAACCGCAGGCATAAGACTGGTGGTGTTGATCAGACCCAGTTCAGAATAAGGTGATTCCATTTTCAGTTCGCGGGATTGCAGGCAGCGCTTGAGCGCATCCCATACCATGGGTTCGCTGAGGACTTTTGCTGCATCCAGAATCAGGTAGCCACCGTTGGCTTTGTGCAATGCTCCGGGGCTGATTTTGCGGTAGCTGGTAACCAGTGCTCCCTGTTCGCTGCTGTACTCAATGCGGCCGAACAGGTTGGCGAAGCTCGGATGGGGTTCGTATACAACCGGAGCACCGCTGTCGGCGTTGTGGAAGGTAGCGATAGCTGGCAGAAGTGTATCTTCCAGGCGCGAACGTTTTACATATTCTTCGCGCAGTTCAAGCATGCGTTCTTCAACCAGTTCTTCCAGAACCAGACGCGGCAGATGCTCTTCCATTTTTGCCAGCCACTCGACCAGCGCAGGGTGGTGACCAAAGGCTTCGCGAATGGGTTCGATTAATGGCGTCACTGCGTCCTGAATGGTTTCCTGATTCAGTTGGCGTAATTCATCGCTGCTTTCCCGTTTCCACTGCGGCAATTCAGACAATTGTTCACTGAGCATCTGCTCGAGTTCACCAATGGTGTCGTGGAAAACATCGCGTTCTTCTTCCGTCAGTTGTGCGAATTCGCTTTCATCCAGCGCTTTACCTTCACGCATTGGAGTAAAGCTGATCGCAGAAGAATCGCGATAGACGGCAACGCCACGTTTGTGGGCCTCACGTTCGACCAGTTCAATGGCTTTGTCGTAGCGGCGGTTAAAAACGTAATCAATGGCAGATTTTTTCTGTTGGTAGGCAGGATGTTCCAGCGCCGCAGGAAATGTTGCCAATAATTGATCAATTAATGTACTGATACGGTCGCGGAACAGTCCGGCTTCGTCGGGGGCGAGTTCGACGGCATTAGGTTCGCGGGGATTATCGAAATTATTAACGTAACACCAGATGTTCGGTGTTTTCTGACGTTTTGCTTCGCTTTTCAGGTAATCCCGGACATAAGACGACCGGCCTGTGCCGGTGTCGCCCATGACGAAAATATTGTAGCCAGGGCGGGCCATGGCGACGCCAAACTGAATAGCATTGACGGCTCTGTCCTGACCGAGAACACCGTGAAAAGCTTCCAGATCGCGGGTGTCGGAAAAATTAAGGATGTCGGCGTTAACAGATTGAGTCAGTTCGCTGGCGGGTACTGCTGTCGTTTTTTTAACCATAATTACGTGTCGGTCTTCTGTGTCGCTGAAGTAGATAACTCTCTTCAGGTACAGTATGGCCAGTAGCGGCTGAAGGCAAGTCGTTGCATTCCTGTCCGTGCTTGGGATAATTGCGCCGCTGCACTGAATTTGAGGGTTTCATGTCCATTCAGCCTGAAGACAGAACGACAATTGATATGTTTTCCGCCACAAAGCGTGGACGGCCCCGGAGTAATCCGTATGATCGTAATCAACAGTTACGTATCAATAAGCGTGTGCAGCGTCAGCGGGACAAAGCAAAAGGTCTCGCGCGGCTGGAAATAAAACTGTCGGCCAATGTGATTGATCAGATGGATATTGTTGGCAAAGAACTGGGATTGAGCAGGGCAGAAATCATGGAACTTGCTCTGAAACAATGGCTGCATCTGTAAGGTCTGGTGGCGCATTCCCGGAAAGTACTGTCAGTACTCTGGTGTGCTGATTAAATAACTGACTAAGTAGTCAGCCTGCTAGGCAGCGCAGTGTGTCCTCCGATACACTGCAATTAATCGTAATTTGATAGGATGTTCGACAATGAGAATGGACTCTGAAAGCCACGTGCCCAAGGCATGGGTGGGCCTGCTTACAGTTCTGGTGCTCCAGATGGGCCTCGGTGGCTGTGCCAGTCATTATCAGTCGGCGGCAGAAGAGCAGCCGACGCCAGCCGGATTTGTTGAACAAACCGAAGACGGATTTTTCCTGCAACCGGCACCTCTTTACGGATCAGACGAGTTATCGATAGGCGCTGTTCAGCTGAGTGATGGTGGGCAGCTGCTGTTGCTTTGCGATGACACTGACCGTGCTCTGAACACCGGCAAGCCTCTGGTTCTGTATCTTGATGGTGAATACCTGTCGCTGAACTGGACGGAATCTCAGATTCAGGCTGCAGTGGGTTGTGATGCGTTCAGGACCGATCTTGAAACGTTGGATAAAGTATCGACAGTTGAGCGCGCCATGCTGCGTGTGCATTTTACTGACGAGACGGTGGAGCATCGCATTTCAGGAACGACCGCAGATTATTTTTCCCGTCCCAAAATGTTTGGTCCGCAGCGCAGTATTGGCCGTTTTGTAGAGGCTGTGCAGCAAAGCGTAACCACGGATGCACTCAACGCAGACAACATTCGCACAGCAAATAGTGACTAAGCGCTTGATATTGCGCAAAGTTTTCGCTAATGTGCCGCCTCCTGACATCGCTCAGGACGTTATGGTGGCCTCTGTTGGTCCCCTCGCAACGATAAGCCGCAAACCCCGCCAGGCCCGGAAGGGAGCAACGGTAGTGGTGGATTCGTGTGCCGGGGTGTGGCTGGCGGAGGTCATCTCCAAATTGCACTGACTTTCCCCTCTTTAAACGGTATCATGCGCAACATTGCGTAATCTTTGGTGCTGGAAAATCAATGAGTTATCAGGTACTTGCCCGAAAATGGCGACCACGTTTCTTTGATGAAATGGTGGGGCAGGAGCATGTTCTGCGGGCGCTTATCAATGCCCTCAATGAAGAACGTCTGCACCATGCCTATCTGTTTACCGGCACCCGGGGTGTTGGTAAGACAACCATCGCCCGTATTCTGGCCAAATGCCTTAACTGCGAACAGGGTGTCAGTGCCCGTCCCTGTGGTGAATGCAGTGCCTGTCGTGAAATTTCCGAAGGGCGTTTTGTCGATCTGATCGAAGTCGATGCTGCATCACGGACCAAAGTGGAAGATACCCGGGAACTGCTGGACAACGTCCAGTACGCGCCGACAAGGGGCCGCTTCAAGGTCTACCTGATCGACGAAGTGCACATGCTTTCCACGCACAGCTTCAATGCACTGCTGAAAACGCTTGAAGAGCCGCCTGCCCATGTGAAGTTTCTGCTGGCTACAACAGATCCGCAGAAACTGCCTGTTACCGTGCTGTCCCGCTGTCTGCAGTTCAGTCTGAAAAACATGACCCCGGAGCGCATTGTCGGCTACCTGCACAAAGTGTTGGAAGCCGAGAAGATTGGTTTTGAAGACGGCGCCTTATGGCAGCTTGGGCGTGCAGCCCAGGGCAGTATGCGTGATGCGCTCAGTCTGACCGATCAGGCGATCGCCTATGGCGAAGGACAGGTTGGCGAAGCTCAGGTAAATGCCATGCTCGGTACCATGGACCGCGGCCGCCTGTTTAAGCTGGCTGAGGTAATGGCTGAAGCAGAGCCTCAAGCGGTGATGGCTGAGGTTGCCGCTATGGCGGAGCATGGCCCCGATTATGATGAAGTGCTGCAGGGATTGCTGGGTATCTGGCACCGCGCGGCACTGTCACAGGTTGTGCCTGATGCGATTGAAAACGCAGAGGGTGACCGTGACGCAATCTGTGCGCTGGGGATGGCGATGCAGCCGGAAGATCTTCAGCTCTATTATCAGGTTGGTCTTAGTGGTCGTGCAGATCTGGCGATGGCACCGGACCCGCGGCAGGGGTTTGAAATGATTCTGCTGCGCATGCTGGCATTCCGCCCCGCGCCGGATGCTCCCCTGGATCTGGATCTGACCAGCGCACTGCAAAAAAAAAAGCCTCTGACGAATAGCGCTGCGGCGGTAAATTCTGCTGCGGCGGTGATTCCTGCCGCGCCGGCAGATGTTGTAGCCGAAGTCACAGATACTCATGTGCCGCCTGAAGCGTTGAGTGAGCAATCTCAGTCATCAACAGACAGCCAGGCCGCGACCGTTACTGCGTCAGAAGGAGCAGTCACAGCGCAAGCCTCAGAGGTTGATGAGTCCCCGGCGGATAACCATCCTCAGGCTGTCGCGGCACAAGATGCTGATGTTTCGTCTGCAGATGCTCTGCCTGTTGATGTTCCGCCTGTTGTTCCGTCTGTTGTTGATGTTCTTTCTGACGCAGAAGCTACTTCAACCGATAACGTGACAGAGCCTGCCGCCGTAAGCGCGAAAACGGACCACAATACAGCTGACATTTCTCAGAAGTATTCTGCAGGCCCTGTTGCGGCTGAAACCGTAGCTGAACATGACGGGTTCAGTGATGTGGCGGTTGATAGCGGTGCTGAAGCTGCAGACAGCCGTTTTGATGAACGCGTTGATGTCCATTTTGAGGCGGCAATGCCGCAAATGGCTACTGCGGAAAACGCTGAAGCAACGCAGCCTGTGGGTGAACACAATCCTCTGCAGAACCACAATGCAGCAGCGTTGATGAGCCAAAGTCAGCCGCTGGCGGCGGAACCTGCCTCGGTCACAGCGGCGCCGGTTTCGCTGGCAGAGGATGTTGAAGATAATCAAGGTGGTTATCCGCAGGAGCCGCTGCAGCCGCATACCTGGTGGCAGTGGGTTTCTCATCTGCGGCTCGCAGGCCTAACCATGGCGATCGCACGTAATAGCGCACTGGTCAGTGTTCGTGGGGATGATTACGAATTTGATGTTGATCCGGTGCAGGGCGCTTTATTCAATGACAGCCAGGCACACAAGATTCAGCAGGCGCTGAGGGAAATTTTTCCTCAGGCCAGAGTCACAATGGCATTGCAGTCGCCACGCGGTGAAACACCGGAGCAGCGACGCCAGCGCCAGCAGGAAGAAGCGCGTTATGGCGCTAAACAGGCAATTGAAGGGGACCCTCTGGTGCAGAGGCTTCTCAGTGAATTTGGTGGTGTGGTGGTTGATGAAACCATCCGCCCGGTAAGTTAAACATTCGAACAGTTTTAACGGATACGACAGGAGAATTCCTATGATGAAAGGTGGCATGGGCAACCTGATGAAACAGGCGCAGAAGATGCAGGAGCAACTGCAGAAGGCGCAGGAGCAATTGGCTGATGCGGAAGTAACCAGCGAATCCGGTGCGGGTCTGGTTAAGGTGACCATGAACGGCCGTCATGACGTTAAGCGCGTTGAGCTGGATGACTCCATGATGGAAGAAGACAAAGAGATGCTGGAAGACCTGCTGGCTGCCGCGGTAAACGACGCGGTCCGTAAGATCGAAGAGCGCAACAAAGAAGAAATGGGCAAGATGACTGCCGGTATGGGTCTGCCACCTGGTATGAAGCTGCCATTCTGATCACAGCCATCCTGATTTCATGCCATTACCAGCGCCTTATCTCAGACTGTTGCAGGCTTTTGATGCGTTACCCGGGGTTGGTCCCCAGGCAGCAGGGCGCCTGACACAGTTTATTCTGATGGGTAATCAGAATGGTCAGGGAAATAATGCTCATGGTAATGATGCCGGCAGTGAACTGGCGCAGGCTATTCTGGCCGCCGGTGAAACGCTGGTGATGTGCGAACGCTGTTATCGCTACGCAATGCAAAGTGTCTGTGATGATTGCGCCGGGCATGAACAGGGCGGAACTCTGTGGGTAGTCGAGAATACCGAAGCTCAGCTCAGTGCTGAAAATCGCGGTTGGCGACAGCTTTTTGTACTGCATGGCCTGCTGTCGCCGGTAGCCGGTATCGGTCCGGCGCAGCTTCATTTGCCGCAATTGCGTCAGCGCGTTGCTGCTGAAGGGGTAGCCGAACTCAAACTCCTGCTCAGTCAGGGAGTTGAAGCGGATGTCACTACGCAGTTTATTCAGGACCTGCTGGCCGATTTGCCAGTGACGGTCGAACGTTTACAGGAGGAGCCTGAGTATGGGACGGCTTAAGATCCCGGAACCCCAATGGGTTACCTCTGATGACGCCTTGCGCGAGGTCTGTACGCGCTGGAAAGAGCAGGCTTATATCGCGGTTGATACCGAGTTTGTACGGACCACGACGTTTTATCCGAAAGCCGGGTTGATACAGGTCGCCGACAGTGAAGGTTCGGTACTGATTGATCCGCTGGAAATTGTCGACTGGAGCCCTCTGGCGGACATTTTTGAAAATCCACTGGTTGTTAAAGTCTTTCATGCCTGCGCAGAAGATCTTGAGGTTTGCCGGCAGCTGACAGGCGTTATGCCGACACCGTTATCGGACAGTCAGCTTGGCGGAGCCTTGGCCGGGCTTGGCGGGATTATGGGATTTCAGCGCATCGTAAAAGAAATTCTTAATATCAATCTGCCGAAAGAAGAAACGCGGTCAGACTGGCTGAAAAGACCATTGCGTGAAGAGCAGATCGAATATGCCGTAGCAGATGTACACTACCTGTATCGTCTGTATCCAAAACTGATGTCGCGTCTGAAAAAACTCAACCGGCAGAACTGGCTGGCTGAAGAGTGCGAACGCCTGCTGCGCACATCGGCGAAGAACGACAACGCCGCGAATTATTATCGCCGGGTAAAACTTGCGTGGAAGTTGCGGCCGCAGGAATTACTGATTTTAAAGCAGCTGGTATTGTGGCGCGAACAGGAAGCCCGTACGCGCGATGTGCCGCGCAACAAAGTGGTTGATGATAACACTCTGTGGAATATTGCCCGTTTTAAAGCACGCAATCGTGATCAGTTAATTAAAGCCGGTATGAAACCACTGGCGGTGCGTGAGGACGGCAAAGAGTTGCTGCAAATTGTGGCAGAGGGTCTGGCGGTTGATAAAGACCTGCTGCCCAAACAATTAGACCGGCCACTGTCGCCACAGGCAGGACAGTGGCTGAAACTGATGAAAGAAACCGTGAATGCAAAAGCTGAAGTGCTGGAAATTCCCCCGGAATTACTGGCGCGGAAAAAAGCACTGGAAGCGCTGCTGCGTTCAGGATTTCCCAACGGACCATTTACTTTACCGGAAAGCCTGCGCGGTTGGCGCAAGGCTGAAATTGGTGATTATCTGGTTCAGCTGTTACAGGACCAGACGAGAGTAATCTCGCTGCGGAAGACGACCCATGACGAAAGTACTCTGTGATATTTATAAAAGCAGAAAAAAAGACGAAGCGTATCTGTATGTGAGCCGTAAAGACGGACTGACAAAAGTGCCGGAAGAACTGTACGAAATTTTCGGAAAACCTGAACTGGCCATGACCATCATTATTACTCCGGATAAAAAGCTGGCGCGTACTGATGGCGGTAAAGTTCTCGATGGCATTGATGAAAAAGGCTTTTACCTGCAGATGCCGCCGGCGAAAGAAACTTACATGCTTGATCTGTTCTGCAAACTGGATAAAGAATGAGCGCGAAGCCCTTCTGGCAGGAAAAATCGCTGCAGGAAATGACACCGCAGGAGTGGGAGTCACTGTGCGATGGCTGTGCCAAATGCTGCCTGCACAAACTGCAGGATGACGAAACCGACGAGGTGTATTACACCGCCGTTCACTGTCGGTACATGGAGCGCAATACCTGTCGCTGCACAGTGTATGAAGAACGCAATACTAAGGTGCCTGAGTGCGTCTGGCTGACGCCCGATCAGGCCAGTGAATTTTTCTGGTTGCCTCCGACCTGCAGTTATCGTCTGCTCGCTGAGGGGAAGGACCTGCCTGACTGGCATCCGCTGATTACCGGCGATCCGCAGTCGGTACACACCAGTGGTATGTCGATCCGCAATACCGGCATACCGGACAACCAGGTAAAAGAAGACGATTGGGAAGACTACATTATATGGAAGGCATAATTGCTCTGGCCCCTTTTTGGCTGATTTACGCTGTGTTCGCTGCTGTGGGTTACTGGTGTTGGCAGGGGCTGTTTTTCTGGTTGGAACGTGACAGCGATTTACGCCGGTTTTTTCATATGCTTGGCGCAGTGTTGCTGTTCACACCCGCACCTATCAGTGCGGGTTCTTCCTACTTTGCGCCAGCGTTTCTGGTGTTTCCGTTTACTGCGTTGTCATCCAGTGTGCAGGATGCCATGTATTCGCTCAGCTGGTTTTTGGGCGGACTGTGTATCGGCCTGATGGTTCTGGCTTTGCGTCAGTTCATTCGCTGGTCTGCTAATCGCCAGGGCAAGCCTGCAGAAGAATAGAAAACATTTGTTAATTAATTAAAAAGGAGCCTCGGGGTTCCTTTTTTTATGTCTGGCCGCCAACTTTTTTTATTCCATTTCTGGCTAACCGGAAAAACTTTGCTAGGTTTAATGCAGGAGTGTTCAGTATTTCGTCTTTGCTGACCGGAATTGCCGAACATAAAACTCAACTTGGGGGTTATCCGTCGCTGGAGTAATCGGCTCAGGAACGCATATCTGTTCTCTGATGGATGAGAGGTTGGAACATGGCTAATCATATTTTCATTCTGGCTACTGTAATGCTGCTTGCCGGCATTTTTGGTGGGCTGGTTAATTACTATCTCTACGGTGATAAGGATCCGGATGCAGCGAGTCTGCCACGATTCCTTGTTGTAGGTGTGGGTGCATCTTTCCTGGTGCCGGTGGTGCTGGATATGGTTAACAGTGAGCTGGTGTTGGAAAGTCAGGGGGACCCAAGCAGGTTGCTGATTTTTACCGGTTTCTGTCTGATTTCTGCACTGCTAAGCCGCTTCTTTATTGATAATCTGTCTGACCGCATTCTCAGTGAGGCGAAAACCGCCAAGCAGCGTTCAGAAGAAACCCAGCAGAACCTGCGTATTATTCAGAGCGAGCTGCTGCCGTTGATCGACACTGAAACCGAACAGGATATGTCCGGCGAAACAACGGAAACACAGGATGCCAGTGATGATCTGGATGTAACCTCTGCGCAGGTTCTTAAAATTCTGTCCGGCGGCCGTTTTATCTTCCGCTCTCTGGCAGGTGTTTGCCGTGAAGCGAATCAGGAAGAAAGCACGGTACTTAAAACCCTGCATGTATTGGTTAACCGCAGTCTCGCCGGCAAGGTGAGTGGTAAAAATGGTGTACGTTGGCACATCACGGAGAAAGGCCGTCGCGTACTCGAAACCAATCTTTAAGTAACGGACCCCCGGGAGCATCTATGCAGATTCAACGCTGGCTGTCGGGGGTGATTTTTTTATCACTCCTGCCATTTTTCTTCTCTTCCTCTGCGTTCGCCGCACCGACTCAAAAGCCTGCTGACGTTCGCATTATTGTCGACATTTCCGGCAGTATGAAAAAAACGGACCCGCAGAATCTGCGTGTTCCTGCCGTCAATCTGCTGGTTGAACTTCTGCCTGCTGATGCCCAGTCCGGAGTCTGGACCTTCGGCCAGTATGTCAACATGCTGGTGCCTTTGGGTACAGCCGATAACGATTGGCGCGCCGCAGCCAAAAAAGAAGCCGCCAGCATTAACTCGGTCGGCCTTTACACCAATCTGACCGGCGCCTTAGAAAAGGCGGCCTGGCAAATCGAAGAAAACAGTCCGTATCAGCAGAGTATTATTCTGCTGACCGACGGCAAAATTGATATGCCGCCAGTGGCCGGGCAGTCGGTCAATGCCCAGGAGCGCACACGCCTGTTTGCCGACATTCTGCCGGCTTATCGTAATGCCGGGGCGAAAATCCATACCCTGGCGCTGTCTGATACGGCCGATAAAGAGCTTCTGCAACAGATTGCACTGGAAACCGATGGCATGTACCTGCAGGCAACGGATGCTGACCAGTTGCTGAAAGCTTTTCTGAAAGCGTTTGATCGTGCGGTACCGGTTGAACAGGTGCCAATGGACGATAACCTGTTTGAGATTGACGACAGTGTCAGCGAATTTACCGCACTTATTTTCCGCAAAGCGGGGGGGAAAGAAACCCGTCTTATTTCTCCATCCGGCAAAATTATCTCAGCTGCAACTGCGTTGACGGATGACAGTGTGCGCTGGCATCAGGATGTTAATTTCGATCTGATTACCATTTCTGATCCGGAAGCCGGTGGCTGGAAGGCTGATGCGGATATTGATCCTGATAACCGGGTACAGATTCTGTCGGATTTATCCCTCGGCGTAGAGGGGCTGCCAAACAGCATATTCTCCGGCAATCCAATCGAGTTACAGATTGCACTGAACAACGCCGGCGAGGTGGTGAATGAGGCCGCAATTCTGGGGCTGACCGATGTGACACTTAAAGTCACGGCACCGGATGGTCGTTCCGGCAGTAAATTATTATCCGACCCCGAAAGTCTGCCTGCGGATGGCGTATTCCGTGAAACCATGTCGCGTCTGTCACAGCCCGGCGAATACCGGTTTGAGATTACTGCGGTAGGGCGTACTTTTCAGCGGCGTCAGGAACTGACTGCGACCCTGATGGAGCCCTTAAAGGTCGAAGTTGCTGACGATTACGGGCAGCAGGTTACCCGTATTCGTGTGCTGCCGGAAAGCGACAATATCGACACCGGTCTCAGCCGGGTGTTGGCGAAAGTCAGCAGTCCGGATGGCAGCTCGCTGATCCATACACTGGATTTTGATTCTGAAGAAAAAGCCTGGCACATGGAGCTGTCCGCGGAGAAGGGACCCGGTCAGTATGACGTGATTCTGAACATCCGGGGTGTCTCCGTGGGTGGGGCGACTTTCCGCAGTAAGCCGGACGATATCGTCCGTGAGTTTCCGCTGATCAATCCGGATGTGGCCGCAACGGATACGGCTGCTATGGACGCCGTCAGCGAAGCCGCTGCTGCAACGCCTGAAGAAAGCGCCGAGGAAACTCCTGAGACAGAGCCGGTGGCAGAAGAGGCTGCTGAACCAGAGCCTGCTGAAGCGCCTGAGCCGGAACCTGTTCCGGAGCCAGAGCCAGAGCCAGAGCCAGAGCCAGAGCCAGAGCCAGAGCCAGAGCCAGAGCCAGAGCCAGAGCCA
>PAJK01000042.1 GCA_002706025.1 Oceanospirillaceae bacterium | reverse complement strand
GTTCCTTGGTTTTTCTATTGTGTGGTAACAACAGAATAACACTTGGAACCAGGCTTTTTCATTTGCTGCCCCAAACTGTGGGACAGCAGTGAGGACTATCCCGGCTTTTTTACGTCTGCTTAATTACTCTTCACTGTACTGAATTTCATTACCCGGATGAAAATCCTTACTGCCATAAAGCTGCGACAGCAATCGGGCTTCACCGTTTGGCTGCACCATGCGCGCATGATGGCGGGTCAGCTTACGCGGTTCATCGACACCACAGGAGTGCGCAATAATGCCCACTTCCTGCAGCATGGTTTCCACAAAGTGAGCCACCCGCTCCGCTTTGTCTGATGGCACTAAACCGCGTTGCAAGCGGGGATTATGGGTGGTGATACCGGTCGGACAGGTGTTTTTATTACACTGAAACGACTGGATGCAGCCCAGCGCAAACATAAATCCACGGGCCGATACAACGAAATCGGCACCAACACACAGCGCCCAGGCTACGCGGTCAGGTGTAATCAGCTTACCGGAGCAGATTACCCGGATACGCGGGCGCAGATTGTATTCATCCAGCATGTCCACCAGCATAGGCAGCGACTGGTTTAGTGGCAGCCCCATGTAATCCATCAGCGGTTGTGGCGCTGCCCCTGTACCGCCTTCGGCACCATCCAGCGTAATAAAATCCGGTGCGCTTTCCGGGCCACGTACCTGAATGGCACGGCACAGATCGCGGATCCAGTTAATATCGCCCAATACCGCTTTAAAGCCGGTCGGTTTACCGGTCACCGCGCGCACACGGGCAATCATATCGAGCAGATCGTCTACGCTGCGGATATCCGGGTGGCCATTAGGGCTGATGGAATCCTCTCCCACCGGAATATGGCGGATAGCTGCAATTTCTTCGGTGACTTTGGCGCCAGGCAAAATGCCGCCCTTGCCCGGTTTCGCCCCCTGACTAAGTTTGATTTCAAACATGCGTACCTGCTCGTGGGCGGCAATGGCATGCAGTTTATCGTCGTCCAGTTCACCCAGTTCATTACGCACGCCGTATTTCGCGGTACCAATGTGAAAGACAATGTCGCAACCACCTTCCAGGTGATACGGCGACAGGCCACCTTCCCCGGTGTTCATCCAGATTCCGGCTTTTTTCGCACCACGTGACAAAGCCTGCACTGCTGGCTGCGACAGCGCACCAAAGCTCATACCGGACACATTGATCAGTGAACTGGTGGTGTAAGGCGTACGGCAATGTTCGCCCACGGTGATTGGCTGAGTCTCAGCAAACTCGGTTTTCAGTGCCGGAAAGGGGCTGTTCACGAAAATAACCGTACCCGGTAAATCCAGATGACGGGTCGAGCCGAAGGAAATGGTGGTGTTCACCTTTTTCGCAGCCCGGTACACCCAGCTGCGCTCAGCACGGTTAAACGGCATTTCTTCGCGGTCCATGGCAAAGAAGTACTGGCGAAAAAACTCCCCCAGATGCTCGAAAAAATAGCGGAAGCGGCCGATGACCGGGAAGTTACGCCGCACTGTATGGCTGGTCTGGCGGATATCAATAAAGTAGGCAAAGGCCACCCAGCCGAAAACGCTGAGGGTAATGATCGCAAGCAGGCTGAGCAGCACGATCATGCCATAGGCTGCGATGATAAATATCTGGTCGGTCATGACATCTCCGGCGGAAACTGAATCTGGCGTAAGAATAGAGACTTATGACCATACTGTCATGACTGACCACAAAGACAATGAGAACTTGCAGGCAAAAAAAGAGAGCAGAATCTGCTCTCAAAGGCGGAAAACAAACATCAGGAGATAATTACCAGTCCGTTACTGCGTTTTCTTCGATGCTCAGCTGCCGGAAGAAAGAGGGCAATCCTCCCGGCAGCAGAGCTGAGGAACTGAATGTCATTAAGCTGTTGGCGTAATGTTCTTAACGTTTTTGGCACTGAAATAGGCGAACCCGCCTTCCACATCACCGACTTCCACCCGGTTAGGGGCAAGCGGTGAACTCTTGATCGCTGCGATATACAGACCATGGCTGGCGATCAGGTTCTTATCCACATCGTTAAAATGCGGTTGGGAAAAAGCAAAGGTTTTGCGCTCACAGCCACGCTCAAGAGTCAGGATCAACTGAGCGTCGGTGAGTTCATTGGCACGTGAATAATTCACGTAGGTTACCTGGTAACCCTGATCAAATTCGTAGAGGTACTGATCGACTGTCTGGCGGCTGATGCTCATGTATTTAAACCTGTTATGGCACACCTCAGGGTGTTACCTGTTAAAACGGGCTTTCGCTGGATCGTATATTTATTTTTACGACCGTAAGAAAACGCTGGGACTAACTTAGGTTTAGCTGCCTAAAGGCGGTACCGCAATTGCCGATAACAGAAATCTACAGACTTTCCTGTCGCGTCAGTTTTCAGTTAAAGAAACGACGTAAAAGCCAGTAAAATCAAACAATTGGGATAAATGACAGGTGTCAAACTTTTGATGTGTTACAGGAAAAAACACGCGGTAACAGACTGCCTGCTTAACGGCCAACAGTCTGTTACTGCACTTCAGTCAAAAGCCGTCAGTGATGGTAAATATGGCTCAACAAATCGTGTAAATGGGGTTGCTCAAACTGAAATCCCGCCGCGGTTAAACATTCAGGCATGACTTTCTGCCCCTGCAACAGCAGCACACTCATTTCACCAAATGCTGCTTTGGCAACAAAGGCCGGTATCGGCATCAGTGCCGGACGATGCAGAGCGGCAGATAACGCCTGCGTGAAAGTCCGGTTGCTTTGCGGTTGCGGGGCGGTCATATTCACCGCACCGCTGATCTGGCCATCAAGTAAAAAATCGACCGCGCGACAATAATCTTCAAGACCAATCCAGGACAGCACCTGACGGCCATCGCCAATCACCCCGCCAAGGCCCAGACTGAAAGGCAACTTCAGACGTTTCAGCATGCCGCCATCAGCGCCGAGCACAACCCCTGTTCTGAGCACCAGAAAGCGTTCGGTCAGTTCTTTCAGCGGCGCTGCCGCCTGTTCCCATTCGGCACACAGGCGCGCGGCAAAATCACTGCCCGCACTGGCCTGCTCATTCAGGCTGATGCTGTCATCGGCAAAGCCACCGTAATAGCCAATGGCCGAGCCGCTGAGAACCACCTTAAAGCGCTGCCCGGTTAATGTCGCCCAGCGCGCCAGGTCTGCGGTCAGGGCGACACGGCTGTCGAACAGTTCGGCTTTGCGTGCCCGTGTCCAGCGGCTGTCAGCGATCCCTTCGCCAGCGAGATTCACCAGTACATCAAAGGAACCGCTGAGCTGCTGAAAAGCGGACACAGCGGCAACCTGCCCTGACCAGCGCTGTGCGACCCATTCCGGCCGGCGGCTGAGCACGGTAATCAGATGCCCCTGCTGCAGCCAGCGGTCGATTAAACGGGAACCAATAAATCCGCTACCACCGGTTATGAAAATACGCTGCTTATTCATATTCCTGCCTCCGTACCGGACTGCCTGACGCACACTTCAGCTTAGCGTATGCCGGCAGCGGCTGATCAGAACTGGGCCTCAGTCATCGCCATCAGGTTGTCTTTACCGGATTCAATCTCTGCCAGCAGAGAGCTTGCCTGAGGCAGAATACGGCTTACAAAAAACTGACCACTGTGAATTTTGGCCTGATAAAAGTCGGTTTCTGTGGTTCCTGCTTCCAGCTGTTGCTGCGCCAGTAACGCCATCCGGCTCCAGAAAAAGGCAACAGCCGTAAGAGCAAACAGTCGCAGATACGGAGTAGCCGCTGCTCCCGCCTGTTCACCGTCAGCCATGCCCTGCTGCATCAACCACATGGTCGCGCTCTGCAGTTTGCTGCTGGCATCTTTCACCTCTGTGACAAACGGCGCGCCCGGGTTTTCTTCCATGTAGCGCTGGAGCATGGCGAAGAAGCGTTTCACCGAGCGTCCGCCATTCATGCCCAGTTTACGGCCGACCAGATCCAGCGCCTGGATACCGTTTGTGCCCTCATAAATGCGGGTAATACGCGCATCCCGCACAAACTGCTCGAGCGGCCAGTCCTGAGTAAAGCCGGAGCCGCCCATCAGCTGCAGACCGTCGTTGGCGCAGAAAAAGCCTTCGTCGGTAAGGAAAGCTTTCACCACCGGTGTCAACAGCTGGACCATGTCATCAGCACGCTCACGGGCCTCCGCATCCTCACTGTGCAGGGAAATATCCAGCTGCATAACCGTGTAGTAAGCCAGTGCGCGGCAGCCTTCAATGGTGGCCTTCTGACGCAGCAGCATACGCCGCACATCCGGGTGGACTATGATCGGATCGGCGGCTTTTTCCGGCTCTTTAGGGCCCGACAGCGAACGGCTCTGCAGACGGTCTTTGGCAAAACTCAGCGACACCTGATAAGCCGCCTCACCGATTCCCAGCCCCTGAATCCCGACCATGATGCGGGCACTGTTCATCATCACGAACATGGCCTGCAGACCTTTGTTTGGCTCACCAATCAGCCAGCCTCTGGCCTCTTCAAAATTCATCACACAGGTGGCGGAGCCTTTAATGCCCATCTTGTGTTCCAGTCCGCCGCAGAAGGCGGTGTTGCGGCTGCCGTCATCAAGGAACTTGGGCACCAGAAACAGCGAGATACCCTTTGAGCCCTTCGGTGCATCCGGCAGTTTGGCCAGCACCAGATGGACGATGTTATCGGTCAGGTCGTGCTCGCCGCCGGTGATCCAGATTTTGGTGCCGGACACCGCGTACGAGCCATCCGCCTGAGGTTCAGCTTTGGTGCGGATCAGGCCGAGGTCAGTACCGCACTGCGGCTCGGTCAGACACATGGTGCCGGACCACTCACCACTAATCAGTTTAGGCAGGTAGTAATCTTTCTGTTCGTTGGTGCCGTATCCCAGCAGCGCATTCACCGCGCCGTGGGTCAGGCCCGGATACATACCCAGCGACAGGTTGGCCGAGCACATCATTTCTTCCGCCACGGTATTGAGCAGGTGCGGCATACCCTGACCACCGAATTCCACCGGCGCAGACATGCCGGTCCAGCCGCCTTCGGCAAACTGCTTATAAGCGTCTTTAAAACCCTGCGGAGTGGCCACTGTTTTTGTTTGCGGATCGTAATGGCAACCTTCACGATCGCCAGGGGTGTTGGTCGGCTCGATCACATTCTGTGTCAGGCGCGCCCCTTCATTGATGATGGCGTCCATAATCTCACGCGAAGCGTCTTCGAATCCGGGCAGCGCCGGCAGAACCTCATCGCACTTCAGTAATTCGTAAAGAACAAACTGCATATCCCGCAAAGGGGCCTGATAACTCATAATCGTATCCTCAGTAGCATTCTTTAAATAACTTCGGCCTTAATTCAGCTTCAGCTGTCGAGGTAAAGATCTGCCGGCTATGCTGTTCAGCCGCTGTACTACCCGACCTGTACCTCTGCAACCGAAATATCTGCAACCAGCAGGCATTCATCACGTTGCCAGAGATTCCTCATCAGGAATCTATACAATAGTTATACACAATAATAAAAACATGTACAATCAACTGAGTTGTACAAAAACGTAAACGGGAAATCATGTCTATGAGCAGAATCGCCATCATCGGAGCCGGCCTGGCTGGCCTGACAGCGCTGCAATCGTTACGGGCACAGGGTCACTCCGTCACGGTATTTGATAAGAGCCGCGGTTCCGGTGGACGCATGGCGACCAAAAAGCTGGGCGACGCCAGCTGGGACATGGGCGCTCAGTTTATGCGTGCTCACAGTGAGGCATTTACCCGGCAACTGCAGCAGTGGCAGAAAGCCGGACTGATCAGCGAATGGCCGGTACAGCCCGGTATGGTTGATATGCAGGGTGACGCTGTCATTGCCCCCAGTGCCGATCAGGTTACCCGTTATGTTGGCATGCCACGTATGACCGGCCTGAGCCGCGCGCTGCTGGGCGCCGCCAACCAGTTTGTACCGTCCGTGCGCATCGTGCGCGCCAGCTACGATAATGGCTGGCAGCTGTGGGATGACCAGAACAATGAATATGGTCCCTTTGATGGTCTGATCATCAACACTCCACCGCAACAGGCCATTCCCCTGCTGAGTGCAGCCTCGCAACTGATTTCTCTGTGTGAACAGGTCGATATGCTGCCCTGCTGGAGCCTGTTACTGACCTTCCCTGAGCCATTGCAGTGCTTGCCGGATGCCGTCTTCGTTCATAACAGCCCGATCAGTTGGATGGCGCGCAACAGCAGCAAACCAGGACGCAACCAACAGCAGGAAGCCTGGGTAATTCATGCCAGCCATGAGTGGAGCCGGCAACAGGTCGACAGCGCCCGTGACTCTGTGCAGCAGCTGCTGTTCAATGCTTTTAATGACCTGCTACAGCACCAGCCGTCTGCAACACAGCTGCATCCGGATAACCAGTGGCTGCACCGCTGGCTGTACGCGATTCCGGCTAACCCGCTGGACTCAGGCTTTCTGCACGATGACAATACACCGCTGGCGCTGTGCGGAGACTGGTGCCATAGCGGCAGCCTCGAAGGTGCATGGCTCAGCGGTAGCAAAGCCGCTGACTGGATGCATCAGTTTCTGCCACAGTGACACACAGACCAAACACCGGAAGCCACAATGACCATCACAGAATCCCCTGATACCGTGCTGCAGCAGGGCTCGGCCCGAGCCTCCATCCTGCTTGCTCATGGCAGTTCCGACCCGCACTGGCTGGCGCCGTTTGATGTTCTGTTGTCGCAGATCCGCGAGGCCATGGGGGCCAATGGCTGCCGTACAGAATTGGCCTACATGGAACTGGCTGAACCGTCACTGAGCGCTCAAGTGAACACCCTTGCAGCCGAAGGCATCAGCAGCATTGATATTCTGCCGCTGTTTTTTGCCGCTGGCCGCCACCTTCGCCGTGATGTACCGGTCATGATCGAAGCCCTGCAGCAGGAACTGGAGTCCGCCGGCACGCCGGTTTCTATCCAGCTGCACAGCCCGGTTGGCCTCGAACCGGAAGTGGCAACCGCGATCAGTCAGGTCGTGCAGCGTAAGCTGCGCTGAAGAAACAGAGAGAAGCGTAAGCTGCGCTGAAGCAACAGAAAGAAGCGTAATCTGCGCCGAAGTAACAAAAAGCAGCGTAAGCTGCGCTGAAGTGGTAAGCGCGCAATGCCCGCTGCACAGAGAACCGAAACAGAACGCTGCACGCGCCATTCATACAGACACGAGACCCCACCTCACACACAACCCAGCCACAGACAGTCCCGCCTGCCCCAGACCGTCTATGGCTCAGACCATGATCCGGCTGATGACCGTCAGCATCAGTACCTGTACGAACGCCTGCTTATAACCACAAATTCTTGTACATAAGCCAAAATACTTATACAAAACAACTTGACCTGTACAAGGTTCTGCCGCTTAAATAAAGTTATACAAAGAATGGTGCAGAGGTTGTACAAATGGCCAGAGCCAATCCTTCCAACATTACCCGCTCAACCCTGGCTGAGCGCATCCCGGTCGGCATCAGTTCCTGTCTGATGGGGCAGCCTGTGCGCTTTAACGGCTCACACAAACGTTCGCGCTTCTGCACAGACACGCTCAGCCACTATTTTGATTTCGTATCCCTGTGCCCGGAAGTCGCCATTGGGCTCGGCACTCCGCGTGAACCGATCCGTCTCGCCAGCGATAAGCCGGATGGCGAAGTCCGCGCCATCGGCACTGTGGACCGCACGATTGATGTCACAGACGCTCTGGCTGGTTACGCCCGCCAGCAGGCAAGTGAGCAATCTCACCTGTGTGGCTACATCTTTATGCAGAAGAGCCCCAGCTGCGGCTTATTCGGTGTGAAGCGTTATCTGGCCAATGGCCACCCGGAAGGAACCGCACCGGGCATTTATGCCGATACATTCCGCCAGGCTAACCCCCTGCTGCCGATGGAAGAAGCCGGCCGTCTGAACGATGCCGGTTTGCTGGAAAACTTTATGACCCGGGTATTTGCCTATCACGACTGGCAACAGTTCCGTACACAGGCGGTCACAGCCAACCGTTTAGTGGCCTTTCATTCGCGCTACAAATATCTGGTAATGGCTCATGACCTGGTGGCTTATAAAAATCTCGGACGGATTCTTGCGGACCTGAGCCGCGATCATCTGAACAGTATCGCCGACGAATATTTCGCCGGCCTGATGCAGGCTCTGGCTCACCCGGCCAGCCGGAAAATGCACACCAATACTCTTATGCACCTGCAGGGTTATCTGAAAAACCTCATCAGTGATGTGGACAAAAAAGAACTGACCGAAGTAATCCATCAGTACCGCGAAGGCGTTATTCCGTTAGTGGTTCCCCTGACATTACTGAAACATCACTTTAATCACTACCCTGACGCCAGTGCTTACGCCCGTCAACAGGTTTACCTGAATCCACACCCTTACGAACTGGGTCTGAGGAACAGCTTATGAACCGACTGGACGACGCAGGTACTTACCCGATCCGCGAATTTGCCCGGCTCACTGGCGTTAATCCTGTGACGCTGCGCGCCTGGGAAAGACGCTATGGAATTATCCGCCCGGAACGCACGGCCAAAGGCCATCGTTTTTACACCGAAGACCATATTCTGCTGGTAAAAAATATTCTTTACTGGCTCGATCAGGGTTACCCCATCCGCCAGGTAAAACTTCTTTTACAGGAAGGCGTACAGGCAGACTCTCCGGCCGGCGACGACTGGCAGGAGCAGCAACAACAGATTTTTCAGGCAGCGTATCAGCTCGACAGTCAGCGTCTGGATGAATTATGGAATATAGGTTTCGCCACTTACCCACTGGCTGTCTATTACGATCATTGTCTGCGTCCGGTGATTCAGACCCTGCGTCTGGATGCTTCTCCTGCCATTGGCAAGGCGGTTCACTATTTACTGAAGCGCCGCCTCAGCAGCCTGATGATTCAGCAACAGCGTCACAATCCCGGGCCAGGCATACTCATCGCCTGCAATGAAAGACAGATTGAGCTGGATGCTCTGGCCTGTGCCTGTGCGCTGGGCGCAGCAGAATTTCATGTTGAATATTTTGGCTGTGATCTGATCCCTGATGAGCTTAAAGCTCTGTGTCAGCAATTACAGGCTGAACGCGTCTGGCTGCACCTGCATCCTCTGGCAACCGCTCAGGCTGACGGCTGGCAACAACTTAATGAGTGTGCAACACCGGTCTGCATCTCCGGAGTAATACCTCAGCAGAGCGAAGAACACGAAACCAGCCAACTCACTTATATGCAGGGCAGCCTGTCACAACAGGTGCGTCAGTTTATTACCGGTAATGCGCTTACGGAGAACAACCCATGACATCTCTGGTTTGGTTTCGCAGCGACCTGCGCTGCGCCGACAATCCTGCGCTGAGCTGGGCCTGCCGTCAGGGTGAGGACGTTATCGCCGTTACCTTTATCTGTGAAAAACAATGGCAATTGCACGGCCTCGGTCCGCGAAAAATTCAGCTGCTGAAAAACCGCATGCTGATGCTTAAACAGGAATTAGCAGAGAAAAATATACCGCTGTTGATTCTTTCTGCTGCCACTTTCCGTGATTGTGAAGCCACTCTGCAGACGTTGATGACAGAGCTGAACATCAACATCGTCAGCTTTAACAACGAATACGAAGTGAACGAACGCCACCGGGATATCCGCTTCAGCCGCTGGTGTGCTGATCAACAGATTGCGGTCAACCGCTTCCACGATCAGTGCGTTATTCCACCGGGGGAAGTTAAAACCGGCCAGGGCACACCGTTTAAGGTTTTTACTCCGTTCAAAAAAGCCTGGCTGTCTCATCCGCAGCTGGATGCGCTATACAGTACGTTACCCCTGCCAGCGCCAGACACCCAGAAGCTGAATAAAGAATTAAAACAGCAGCTTGCTGCATGGCAGGAGAAGGAAGCTGAAGCAGACTTTATTCCGGATGAGCTTTGGCCTGTCAGCGAAGAGGCGGCACACAGCCAACTGAACAGCTTTATTGAAGAGCAGATCAGCGATTATAAAAAACTGCGTGACCTGCCGGCAGTCGCAGGGACCAGTCGTCTGTCGTTCTTTCTTTCGTTAGGAATTCTGTCACCACGCCAGTGCATGCACATGGCACGCAGCGCGAATAATGGTCGTATGGCCGAAGGCAACGAAGGCATCACCTGCTGGATCAGCGAATTAATATGGCGGGAATTTTATCGTCATCTTCTGGTCGCCTTCCCGGACCTGTGTAAACACAAAGCATTCAAACCTGATACGGAAAATGTCGCCTGGCGCTCCAGTGATAAAGACTTTGATGCCTGGTGTGAAGGCCGCACCGGTGTGCCCATTGTCGATGCAGCAATGAAGCAATTGAAAGAAGAAGGCTGGATGCATAATCGTCTGCGCATGGTCACTGCTATGTTCCTGACCAAGAACCTGTTGATTGACTGGCGTCGCGGTGAAGCCTTTTTTAATTACTGGCTGGTTGATGCCGATCTCGCCGCCAACAATGGTGGCTGGCAATGGAGTGCGTCAACAGGTGCCGATGGCGCACCATATTTCCGTGTCTTTAACCCGGTCAGTCAATCCGAGCGCTTCGACAGCGATGGTGAATTTCTGGCGCGTCTGCTGCCCGAGCTGGCAAAACTACCAGCCAAAGAGCGGCATTTTCCCGCCGATAAAATCCGTGCTCAACTCGGTTATCCGGCGGCCATGGTGGATCTTAAAGCATCACGACAGCGTGCCATTGACGCCTTTCGCCAGTCAGCAGAATTAAGCACCAGTTAAATCAGATCTGACAAAACCCGAATCAGACCACCAGGCTCAGCATATAAGGATAAAATAATGAATACTTCCCCGGTAAGATCAGGCTGGTTAACCAACATATTGCGTTGGGTAGATTCATACGCTGCCAACGATGAAGAGATGACCAGCACCCGTTTCAACTGGGTACGGGTAATTCCCTTTATCGTTCTGCATCTGGCCTGCTTTGGTGTATTCGTCACCGGCACCAGCACCACCGCGGTGGTTGTCTGCCTGATCAGCTACTGGCTGAGACTGTTTGCGATTACCGCGTTTTATCACCGCTATTTCTCACACCGTTCTTATAAAACCAACCGTTTCTGGCAGTTTATTTTTGCCCTGCTGGGCAATATGGCCGCCCAGCGCGGTCCGCTGTGGTGGGCTGCACACCACAGAGTGCATCACCAGCATTCCGATACCGATAAAGACCTGCACTCGCCGGTTAAACGCGGTTTCTGGTGGAGCCACGTTGGCTGGTTTACCTGTGATGCGTCGTTTAAAACACAACTTAACCGTATTAAGGACTTTGCCCGCTATCCGGAATTACGCTGGCTGGACCGCTACGACGTTTTCGCGCCATTGCTGTTAATTACCCTGCTCTTTGCTGCTGGCGAGTTACTCGCCCACTTCCGTCCACAATCCGGCACCAGTGGCCTGCAATTAGTTGTATGGGGATTTGTTATATCAACTGTACTGCTGTTTCACTCAACCGTAACCATTAATTCACTGGGACATATCTGGGGCCGCAAGCGCTTTAAAACAAAAGACGAAAGCCGCAACAACGCATTTCTTGCCCTGCTTACGCTCGGCGAAGGCTGGCATAACAACCATCACAGGTTTGCTGTTTCAGCGCGCCAGGGCTTCTATTGGTGGCAGATTGATATCACTTGGATGATTCTCAAACTGATGAGCTGGGTTGGTATTGTGCATAGTCTGAATCCGGTTCCACCGCATATATTGCAGGAAGGTCTTCAGCGTCCGCTGGCAACCGATGACATGGAGCGTGAGCGATGAAAGCGGAAGAAAAATTTCAGCAGCTGTATCAAAGCCTCAACCGCAATAACGTCAGTTACGACAGGCTGGCAGAGTGCTACAGCCAGAATATTGAGTTTTCAGATCCGTTCCATCGTATACAGGGGCTGACGGATCTCACCCATTATTTTTCAGAACTCTATAGTAACGTACAGTCCATTGACTTCCGCTTTGAACACTCTCAGAGCGTCGATAACGTGAATTATCAGCGCTGGCTGATGACCTTCCGCCACCCGGCTATTGGTCGGGGCAAAGAAATATCCGTACGCGGCTGTTCCGAACTGATCTGGGCGGAAGAAAAAATTATTCGCCATACCGATTTCTTCGACGCTGGCAGCATGCTTTACGAACACCTGCCTGTACTGGGCTGGGCCATACGTAAACTGAAGGAGCGGGTGCAATGACAGGCAAAGAGCAGACACTCAGCACACAGAAAAAAGCGCCGCCGCTTGCCCGTCAGGTTATCTGGTTGACCGGTGCCTCCAGCGGTATTGGTGAAGCACTGGCCCGGGCTCTGGCCAGCCGTTGCCAGCAGTTGATTATCACCGCGCGCAACTATAAAGCTCTGGAAGCGATCAGCAAAGATTTCAGCAACGTCACGGTCCTTGCAGCAGACGTTACAAAGATCAGTGAACTGCACCATGCGGCCACCGAAATTCAGAATCGTTTTGGCCGGATTGATACCCTGATAGCAAACGCCGGGACCTGCGAATATCTCGATATCGATCAGTTTGATGCTGAACTGATTAAACGTGTCATGCAGACCAATTTTTTCGGTCTGGTAAACAGCATTGAGGCAGCCCTTCCTCTGCTGCAACAAAGCCAGCGTGGCTATATCGCTGGCATGAGCAGCAGTGTAACCGCCTTAGCTATGCCAAGAGCAGAAGCCTATGGCGCCAGTAAAGCGGCAACACTGCATTTTCTGCAATCACTGAAGGCTGATCTTACCGCCAGTGGCATAGATGTATCGGCGATCTCCCCCGGATTTGTCAAAACGCCTCTCACCGACCGTAATGATTTCGCCATGCCAGCCATGATTTCCGCAGAACAGGCAGCACAGGAAATTATCCGCGGACTGAACAGACGCCATTTTGATATCCATTTCCCCAAACGTTTTACCCGGGTACTGCGCCTGTTGGGGTTACTGCCTGACTGGCTGCGCTTCCGCCTGACGGCAGCTATGTCACGCAGTAAACACTCAGATCCGATTAATCAAAACAACAGCACGTTTCCGGAGAACCGAAAATGAAAGAAAAAATTGCTGTCATTGGCTCCGGCATTTCAGGCCTGACCTGCGCCTGGCTGTTAAAAGATAAATACGATATTTCTCTGTATGAAGCAGGCGACTATTTAGGCGGACACACTCAGACCACAGATGTCGATATTCAGGGGAAATCCTATCCGGTAAATACCGGCTTTATTGTCTTCAATGACTGGACATACCCCAACTTTATTAAACTGATGAACAAACTGGGTGTGGCTTATGAAGCATCCGATATGAGCTTCAGTGTTAAATGCGAGAACACAGGGCTTGAGTACAACGGCCACACACTGGACTCGCTGTTCGCCCAACGCAGCAATCTGCTGAAGCCAAAGTTCTGGTTTATGATCCGCGACATTCTGCGCTTCAACAAGGAAACCCGTGCCGAACTGGCGGCAAATGCCGTCAGCCAGAGTGAAACACTTGGTCAGTATCTGGCCCGCAAAAATTATGGGGATTACTTCCGGCGCTTTTATATTATCCCGATGGGTGCCGCCATCTGGTCAGCCAGTGAAGATATGATGATGGATTTTCCACTGTATTTCTTCCTGCGTTTTTTTAATAACCACGGCATGCTCAGTGTTGATGACAGACCCCAGTGGCGGGTTATCAGCAATGGCTCACAGTCATACGTACGGCGTATCCGCGAGGATTTAAATCCACAGAATATTCATCTATCCACACCCGTGGAAAAAGTTGAACGCCACTCAGATCATGTGGTTGTTCACAGTCAGCGCGGCGATGAAACATACAGTCAAACATACAGTCAGGTTATTTTCGCCTGCCACAGTGATCAGGCCCTGAGCATGCTGGCAGAGCCTACTGCGGCAGAGCAGTCTGTCCTCAGCGCCATCCCGTATCAGGAAAACGATGTGGTATTACACACAGACGCATCCGTTTTGCCACAGCATAAAAAAGCCTGGGCTGCCTGGAACTATCATATCGGTCAGAACAGGCAGGATACAGTCGCTGTCACTTACTACATGAACCGCCTGCAGAACTTTGATGATTGCCCGGTGGATTTCTGTGTCACTCTGAACAAAAGCGCTGACATTGATGAAAGTAAAGTCATCCGTCGGTTTTCATACGACCATCCGGTATTCACTTTGGCAGGTATTGCCGCGCAGCAGCGGCACCACGAGATCAGCAATCACAACCGCTCCCACTTCTGCGGCGCTTATTGGTTTAACGGCTTCCATGAAGACGGCGTCGTCAGCGCCCTGCGTGTTACCAAAGCGCTCGGAGTAGAACTGTGAGTAGCGGATTTAACAGCGCGCTGTATACCGGTTGGGTCCGCCATCGCCGTTATACACGGGTCAAAAATGAGCTGAAATACCGTGTTTTTATGATGCTTCTCGATCTGGACGAAGTTGATGACATCATGGCACTTAATCCGCTCTGGCGATCCGGCCCAACAGGGTTCGCGCTGGCGCGCTTTCTGCGCAGTGATTACTTTGCCGCAGATACTGCGCTTGATGACTCAGCGCAGGATCTCAAAGAGTCTGTTACCCGGGCTTTCCGCAACGAATTAAATGAAAATATTGTACGTGTCTGCCTGCTGACCAATATGCGCTATTTTGGCTATCTGGTTAATCCCGTCAGTTTTTACTTTGGCTACCGCCGCGATGGTTCGCTGGCGGGCATTCTTTCCGAAATCACCAATACGCCCTGGGGTGAAAGACACCACTACACCCTTAATACAAAGGGCACATTGAACACACTAAGCGCGCAGAACAGCGGGCCGGGAATCAGCCCGCAACGTGTGCACAGCAACAGCGGCACTCAACGTTATGAATACCGCTTCAAAAAGAATTTCCATGTATCGCCTTTTAATCCGACGGACATGCAATATCGCTGGGTTCTGAATGATCCTGATGATGAATTGCTGATTCATATGGATACATTAACCAGTACCAGTACAAACACAAACGCAAACACCACCAATACCAGTAATAAAGAATCAGCAGGAGCCAATCTGCAACGGGACTTTGATGCCACCATGCGTCTCAGCCGTAAAGAAATAACGACCCGCTCACTTTCAGCGGTACTTATCCGCTTCCCCTTTATGACATTAAAAGTCCTGTGGGGAATTTACTGGAACGCGTTAAAACTGTGGGTGCGCGGCAGCCGCTTTTACGATCATCCGGGCAGCGCCGGTCAGTCTGAGCAATCGACTGACAGCACTAAAGCCCACCCTGAAGATATCCATATCAAAATAAAACCTGTTACTCAGCCAGACAGCTGCAACAGCAGCAAGGAGCAATCATCATGAAAACTATGACGCTTAATCCACAGAACATTCCCTGGCTGGACCGCGTATGCCGCTCAGCGCTCTTCTCCACGCTGAAGCAGCTGCATACCGGACAGATTGCCGTGCAGGAAGGCACTCAGATTACCCGCTTCGGTAATACATCCGATAACTATTTCTGCAGCACCATAGAGATTCACGACTGGGAGGCTTATCGCAATATTGCCCTGAACGGCAGCGTCGGAGCTGGTGAATCTTATATGACGCACGACTGGAGCAGCAGTGATCTGCCCATGCTGATCCGCATTCTGGCGCGTAATAAAGACGTGGTCGACAGCATTGATAGTGGCCTGGCCAATGTTGGTAAGCTGGCACTTAAAGCTTTCCATTCTTTTAACCGCAACACGGAAAAAGGATCGCGTCGCAATATCGCCGCCCATTACGACCTTGGCAACGATATGTTTGAACTCTTCCTCGATCCCACCATGATGTATTCCAGTGGCATATTTCCACACGCGGATGCCAGTATGGAAGAAGCGTCCGTGTATAAGCTGGACCGTATTTGTCAGAAGCTGCAGCTGAGTCCGGATGATCATCTGGTTGAAATAGGCACCGGCTGGGGAAGCATGGCCATTCATGCCGCGAAGCATTATGGCTGTAAGGTAACAACCACCACCATTTCCGAAGAGCAGTATGCCTGGGCAGAGCGCCACGTTAAGGAAGAAGGTCTTGAAGCCGAAATCACCCTGCTGAAAAAAGACTACCGCGCCTTAGAAGGCCAGTTCGATAAACTGGTATCTGTTGAAATGATTGAAGCCGTGGGCTACGAATATCTGGATACCTATATTGCTACCTGCTCCCGCTTGCTGAAAGCAGATGGCATCGGTCTTATTCAGGCCATTACCATTGATGATCAGCGCTATGAGCAGGCCAAAAAAGAAGTCGATTTTATTAAACGCTATATTTTCCCGGGCAGTTTTATTCCCTGCGTTACCGCCATCAGTCAGTCATTGGCCCGCTGCAGCGATATGAAGCTTATCCACTTGGAAGATATTACCCCTCATTACGCCAGAACCCTGAACCGCTGGCGCGAGCGCTTTCTGCAGAATCAGTCCGACATTAAAGCACTGGGCTATGACGATACCTTTATTCGTCTGTGGGATTTTTATTTTGCCTACTGCGAAGGAGGTTTTGAGGAACGTGTGATTGGTGACGTACAGCTGATGTTTGCCAAACCACTGAACCGTCGCGCTCCGCTGCTCGGAAACCTGCCTTCGTGATCATTAATGCACTGGCATTTCAGGTGTGCTGGCTGGCCTGCGTTATTGGTGGTACGCCCTTTGCGCTTGTTTCAGTGTCGGCATTTTTCATCTGGCACAAAGGCCACTTAAAGCCACGGGAAATGTGGCTGCTGGCGGCGGTGACTCTGTTCGGTTGTTTATGGGACACCCTGCTGCTGCAACTCGGGTTTATCAGCCTGCCGCCTGCAGCAAGGTTGTATACAGCGCAGATCATTCCCGTCTGGCTGCTGTTGTTGTGGCTGGCATTTGCCATGACTCTGTGGCACTCACTGCGCTGGTGCAGCACACGCCCATGGCTTGCCGCAGTATGCGGCGCCATCGCAGCACCACTGAGTTATCTGGCTGGTGAGCGTCTGGGCGCACTGCAGCTCAGCGCGCAGGCTCCGTTCTGGATTGCCGCTGGCTGGACAGTCATGATGACAACTGTTGCCTTGATTACACGCCGGCAAGGCACTGTCCTGTATGGCAGCAATGGCAAGGACAGCAGAGACAGCACGGGTATCGCCGCCCATGGAGAATGGAATGAATAACAAGCGATTGCCTTGTTCCTATAAATTTTCACCCCAGTCTGTTTCCGGCACGCTGGTGAGCAGCCTGTATATACTCTTCGCCCTATTGTGTTCAGCGGCTGCCAACGCAGAAGTCATCCGCTTTTATGGCGAAGCATTCGCTCTGAACAGCAGATCTGAGCAGACTGCAGAAAATACGGAAAAAGAACCCGATTTGCTTTACCGTGAATATCATACGCTGCGCTATAAAGAAGACACCCTGCTTTACCGCCACGTTGAATACCGTGACCCGTCGGGCGAACTGATTGCCAGTAAAGAAAATTTTTATCACAGCTCCGGCCTTACGCCGGATTTTACTCTGCAGGATCACCGCCGCGAATATTACGAATCGGCGGTTATATCTCCGGGTAAAATTCAGATGACGTTAAAAGAACCCGGAGAGAAGAAAAAACAAAAACGTATGTCTGCGCCAGATAATCTGGTTGTGGATGCCGGGTTTGATAATCTGATTCAGCAACGCTGGAATGATCTTATCAACGGCCAGCCGGTGGACTTCGGGTTTGCATCTCCAGCACGTCAAAGCCTGATCGGTTTCCGCTTAACACTGGATTCCATCGACGGTCAGCAGGTCAACTTTAAAATGACACTGTCATCAAGGCTGCTGGCCTGGTTGGTTGATCCCCTGTTTCTGCGCTATGACCGAACAACCCGGCGCCTGCTCAGCTATCAGGGACTCACCAATATTGCTGACATCAGTGATGGTGCCGATGCAGAAAACTACAACGCCATTATCCGCTATCACTATGACTGATAAAGACGGAGTAAAAGAAAGGTAAAAACAGTCGCTCTTCCAGCGCTTATTCATATAAGGTTCAGGCTGCTCTGGCAAAGTAACAGGAAAATCAGCCGACGTTTGCGGCTGCCGTTCACAGTTAAGGGACCTGATGATGAAACGTTTTGCCAAATATTTCCTGATATCTCCGGCACTTATACCACTCGCGCAGGCGCTGGCAGATACTGATATCACAGCTGCGGCCACAGAACAGATTGAGCTGGATACTGTACAGGTTTCTGGTCAGCAGGAACCACTGACCCGCATCAGCGTGGAAAAGCTGCTGCGTGTGCCAGGCAGCGGTAATGATCCACTTGGTGCCGTGCAGTCACTGCCCGGCGTCACCTTTGGTAATGGCAACAGTTCAGAACCTGCGGTGCGGGGTTCGTCGCCGGATGACAACGATTACATCATCGACTTTATTCCCGTCGGCTATATTTTTCACAGTGACGGCAGCAGCATTCTTAACGACAACACAGTGGCAGACTTTCTGCTGGAGACGGCTGCCTTTCCCGCGCAATACAACAACGCCACTGGCGCGGTTATCGAAGCGACTTCCCGTTCACCGTATTACGATCGCCGCCAGATCGTCGTTGATGCCAGCTTTCTGAAGGCCGGTTTCTTTTACGAGCAGCCGGTGACTGAAAACCAGAGCTTCTACATTGCCGCGCGCCAGAGCCTGTTTCAGTTTTATATCGAAAATTTCCTCGATGATGAGGACTTTGAACTGACCACTCTGCCCGAATACTACGATTATCAGGGTAAGTATGAGATTCGCCTGAACGATACCGATACGCTGTCGCTGCAGGCCATCGGATCGCGCGATAA
Organism: Oceanospirillaceae bacterium; assembly: GCA_002706025.1. Taxonomy (GTDB): domain Bacteria; phylum Pseudomonadota; class Gammaproteobacteria; order Pseudomonadales; family Oceanobacteraceae; genus Venatoribacter. Next base: position 21,423 of record PAJK01000042.1, on the reverse strand, counting down.
AGCCGGAATCAAGTTTGATGACGACTCGGATCAGGTGCTGCAGAACCCAGGCCTCGCCGGCAATTTGTCCTTTGAAGCTTACTTCAACAGTCAGGGGCTGGTGTGGGACAAACTCTACAACAGTGGTATGAGCCACAAAGTCGCTCTCTCTCACCTGGAACAGAAACTGGATTTCAATATCGGGGCCGCGGGCTTCGTTAAGGTCAAAAATGACAGTTACAACCTGCGCAGTCTGTTTATTTACCCACTGAGTTTCCGCCACGAATTACAGTGGGGTGCAGAGGCCACTGAGAGCCATGTGTCGTATCAGGGCATATTCACCGCCGATCCCTGTGATGAATTCGATCCCGACTGCCGCCTGCTGCCAGATGCAGAAACCATCAGCGGCAGTGGTAAGCCTGTTATTTATGATTACGACGCTCATGTTGCTGATGCATGGAGTGTCACCCAGAACTGGACTCTGACCCCGGGAGTCGCCTGGTCATGGGATGATCTGACCGAACAGACCTTTGTTGAACCCCGCCTGCAGAGCCGCTGGCAGGTACGTGACAACTGGTGGTTTACCCAGGCCTATGGCCAGCATCACATACGTCCGGACAATATCAGCACCTTTTTGCCCGAATTCGGTAACCCGGATCTCGAACAACCGGAAGCTGACCACTATGAACTGGGGCTGGAAAACCAGATTCGGGACGATCTTTTCTGGAAATTCGAAGTATATTACAAAAAATTGGACAAACTTATCGTCTCACGCGAAAACAAGGACGTTTTTTACCCTTCTTTGACGGATGCGGAGTATCTCAACCTGCCACGCTACACCAATGAAGCCGACGGACACGCCCGGGGTGGTGAGATTTTTATCAACAAGAACCTGAGTGAGCGCTGGTATGGCTGGCTGTCAGTGGCTTATGCCCGCACCGAACGCCGGAACAAACTGACCGGAGAAGACTTCCGCTACAGCTATGATCAGCCGGTTATCATCAACACCGTGGCGAATTATCAGCTGACCAGCAGCGTAGATATCGGCTTGAAATGGCGCTTCCAGAGCGGTCAGCTGATTACCCCGCTGCAATATGCGGAAGCCGACGACGATATTGCCGGCCTCTACAACCCGGTTTACGGTGAGCTTAATTCCCGCCGCCTGCCGGCTTATCACCGCCTGGATGTGCGCCTCGATAAGGCCCTGACGACCGCTTCAGGCTGGGATCTGAATCTCTATGCGGAAGTTCTGAACCTGTACAACCGCGCTAACGTTACCGGCTATCAGTACGAAAATGCCGATTATAGCGACCGCGAAGAGGTCACTGATCTGCCATTGATTGTCTCATTTGGAATAAAAGCGGCGCTCTGAGCGCCGCACTACGCGTATTTACCTATCTTTACACTCGTAATTTTTCGCAATAATTCTGTCGCAAATTTCCACGATTGGTCAGTCCAAAGCAATAAAGCGAAAAATCAGAACGTATTGTTCGAATAATTGCTTAGGAAAGTTGTTTGAATTCCGCTAATCTCAGCAACATTAATCATATTGTTCCACTTTTATTGAGAATTTACTCAATTCAAGCCAAAGCTGACCAGGAGGTCAAGATGCAGATAGGTAAGCGTGAAGAGTTCGATCTGAATGAAATGGCGATCTTCGTGCATGTGGTAGAAGCAGGCAGTTTCACTGGTGCAGCCAAGAACCTTGGCCTGCCGAAATCCACGGTGAGCCGCAAGATTACGCAGCTGGAAGAGCGCCTCGGCGTCCGCCTGATCCAGCGTACCACCCGCAGCCTGCGTCTTACAGACACGGGGAACGCTTACTACAATCAGTGTGCCCGCATTCTTGGCGAAATTGAAGAAGCCAACATCGCCGTTACCCAGATGCAAAGCACACCAACCGGTACCCTGCGTCTGACCGCCCCTCTGCTGTTTGGTTCGACTGTGCTTTCCGGCCTGGTCGCTGAATATATGGATCAGCACCCACAGGTTACTGTGGATATGATTCTGTCTGACCAGTGTCTGGATCTGGTGCAGGAAGGCGTCGACATCGCTTTCCGCATCGGTCAGCTGGAAGACTCCTCTCTTATTGGCCGTTATCTTGGTGACGTTCGCGGCATCCTGTGCGCCAGCCCTGACTACATTGCAGCCCATGGTACGCCAACCAATCCGGAACAACTGAGCGACCACCAGCTGATGACTCAGACTTCCTGGAACAACTGGACGATGCAAAGCCCGGACGATGAACCAATGACGGTTCAGGTCAAACCACGCCTGCAGGTAAATGACTTCGCCAGTCTGTATACGCTCGCGCTGTCAGGTGCGGGTATTGCACCACTGCCACTGCTGATTGCTTCTCCTGCAATCCGTTCCGGTGATCTGGTTCCGCTACTGCCTGACTGGCCTTTTGAAGCCGCGCCTATCCATGCGCTGTATCCAAGTAACCGTCACCTGTCAGCGAAAGTGCGCAGCTTCATTGATTTCATTATCGAAAGCATCCGTCCTACCCCACCATGGGAAGTGGAACTGGCCGATGGCCCAAGTGCTGTTGCTTCCTGAGCATGATCCAAAAAAAACGCCGCAATTGCGGCGTTTTTTTTATTCTGCTGCGGCAGGTTAACTGCCTGCCGGTAAGCGTGACAGCAACTGCTGAACCTTTTCCGGATCGGCGTGCTCATCGGCAAAAACCTGGTCCATCATATTCAGGAAAACGTGCAGGTCGGCATCGACCCGGACACCTTCACTGAACACATTGCCGGTTTCATCAATGCCTTTTTCCATAATCTTCTGCAATTCCGCTTCCTGGTGCTCATCCATACCAAGATACTGCAGGCTGGAATCAACACCGTCGGCCATATTTTCCACCACATCGGCGATACGGCGCATGATTTCCTGATAGCGGGTATCCACATCTTCCATCACAGTTTTCAGCTGCTGACTCAGTCTGCGCACTAACTCACTTTCCAGTGACAGGGCGACCAGATTGTCCAGTGATTCAATACGGGCATCAGCCCCCTGCAGCAGAGAAAATACATTGTCTTTAATTGCGCCGTATTTTTTATCGTCATCCACCGGCATATTTTTTACCAGCAACGAAACGCGGCCGTAATTCATAATGGAGCGCTTACCAAAATCCACGTAGCGCCCCTGATCTGCACACTGCGCCAGCAATACGGATTCCATTTCTTTGGCCATGCCATTGGCTTCCATATTTTTTACGCCGCCTTTACTGCGCATTTGCAGACTGCAGTTAAGACCATAGTTCTTTAATGACTGAAACAGCCGCATGCCCAGCTCGTCGAGATTATCGCAGCGGTTAACATCCAGTAAGAACTGCACGTTCACACCGAGGTCGGAGGTATCCGACATGGCGATAAACGCCATCTGGTGCGCCTGCTCTAACTGCTGTTTGAGCTGATCATTAGCAACTTTATTGAACAGTACCCGGTCCAGCCGTGCCTTCAGCTCGACCATATCATCCCGGGTCAGGTAGTCATCACACCCGGCTTCATAGGCCTGCATTTTGTAATCGAGGTTATCCTGCTCAGCGAGCAGCACGACGGGCATGTCGACACTTTTTTTCAGTGCGACACAGGCTTCAAGTGTGGGTTCGCTGCCGAGCGCGGCCAGATCCAGCAGGATTAATTTGGCATCCTCGTGCCCGGCGGTTTCAGCTGCAGCAGACGCACTGTCCACCATAAACAGCTGATATTTATCGCCAAGAAGTTGTTCAAGCTGTGCGTCCTGGCTATGGCCAAGCACGACTGCTTTGTAGCCTTTATTCATAGTTAACTCACAGATATCCATAATCCATGTTTAGACCAGAATAGACTCACCTGCCAGTTTGTGCAGGGAATTGCGGCTATTACTCAGACAATAACAGGGGAAAATACCTTATAAATATTTTTATAAGCAATTATCCGTCAGATAAGGTGCAGTTCCTGCGCCAGGTGAATTGCCTGGGTGCGGCTCTTGGCTCCCAGCTTCACATTAATTTTCCGCGCATGGGTTTTCACGGTGTGCAGAGAGATAAACAACTGATCTGCGATTTCCTGATTGGACAGGCCCTCAGCAATTTTGTGCAGGACCTCCAGTTCCCGCTCACTGAGCGCCGCTTTAATGTCGTCGTTGAGCAGGAGTTCCTGATCAGCACCGGCAGACTCATCATCGCTGTTAAGTAAGGATGTATTGAGTGCCGGAATCCATTGAATGAAATGCTTGCCGACACCACGCTCGCTGAGAGCACGCAACGCCTGATTGAGACTGGCGGGGGCATCATTCTGCTGCTGGCGTAAGGCTTCAGAGCGGATCAGCCGCAGAATAAGCGAGGCCAGACCGTGACTGAACTGCTTCAGCCCCTCATCCATCAGAGCCACACATTCCTGTGTGCGCCCTTCCAGCAACATGATCCGGCCTTCAGTCAGCAGCGCAAACGCCGGTAACAAGGGAAATACTTCCGGCCGTGGCAACTGCGCCCAGCTGCGTCCACTCATCACCTGATCCAGCACCGCCTGTGCGCGGGCGGTTTTCCCCTGAAATATCCAGATATTGGCTTTGACCAGCTCCAGCCACTGATAGCCGCCCGGCTCAACCCGCCAACGCTGCATCAGCCGGCCGGCAGCACCTATGGTTTCCAACGCTACAGAATACTCACCTTTTGCTGCAGCGCGCAGCGCCGATACGGCGTAGCCATAGCAGACCGTAATGTCGTGCACGCCCAGTGCAGCACTGATTCCCTGTTGCAGGCTTTCTTCCAGCTGTTCTGAGTCTTCATCCCGCAGCCACAACTGCATGGCACGGTAAATCAGTAACCGCCCCCGGGGCAGACGTTCGCCTTCCGTCGCTTCACCACTGAGCAGTGCCAGGCCATGCTCAGTCAGTCTGGAACTCTGCTCCATATTGCCGCGGTTCAGCTCAATACGGGCATAATCAAACAGCGTGAGTGCTTCCATCGCCGGGGCCTGATACTGACGGGAAAGATCCTGCGCCAGCCGGTTCCACATGCGTGCGCCTTCCGGGTCCTGAGCAGCCAGATACAGGTGTGCCAGCGTCGAACTCATCAGAATACGCAGGGTGTACCGCTCCGCCGGCAGATTCTCCAGTGCCAGGCGGCACTTTTCTTCCGCCAGCGTTGTGCTGCCTTCCAGCCAGAACAGATAGCCCTGCAGGGCATCCTCTTCGTAAGACTGCAGCTGCTTCTGTAACAACAGCTGATTCAGCAACGCTGTCGCCTTATCTTTCTGTTGTGTCAGCAGCCATACCCAACAGGCGATGGACATCAGTCTCGGTGAGCGCTGCAGAATGTCATCACCCAGTACCTCGAACCAGGCCAGCAAACCGGCGATATCCAGATTGGCTAGGATATTTTCGGCTTCCTGTTCCACCCAGGGCTGAATTTCTTCTCCCATACCGGCCTGCCCGGCATGACGCAGCGCCGCAACCGGCGCGCCATGAAAGCTGAGCCAGTCGAAGGCTTTACGGTGCAGCTGCTGGCGCTGTGATACCGGCAGCTGATGCTCCAGCAAGCAGGTCATCACCGGATGAACCCGATACCAGTCAGGACGCGGCAGCTGTGATTCGATAAACAGATTGAGGCGCAGAGCCTGCTGCAAAAACGGGTGATAATTGCTGTCGAGGCAGTTCTGCAGCATGGCTTCACTGAAGGTCCCCAACACTGCCGCCTGCTGAATAAAGCGCTGCAGACCGGAATCCAGGCCATGCAGGCTCTCGCCTTCGAGATAGTCGCTGAGTTCTTCCTGAGCCAGCATGACCGGCGGCTCCTCCGGTTTACCGGCAGCGCGATAACAGGCCAGCCATACCGCCAGTCCGGCTGGCCAGCCCTGCAAACGGCGCATCAGCTGCGGTACGTAACGGGCGGGAGCAGCCACATCGTGCTGTAACAGTAACTGCTGGGCCTGATCATCGGTAAAGGCAATATCCGCGGACGTCAGCCAGGTAAGACGGGGATTAAGACGCAGCCGGCCAAGATGCGCCGGGGTAAACCGTGAGGCCAGCAACATCTGCACACCGGACGGCAGCTGTTCAATCATCAGATTGAGCACCTGAAAACTGTCGCTGTCATGCAGCGCATGGACGTCATCAAAGCACAGCAGCAGACGACTGCCAAAACCGGCCAGCTCCTGCAACCAGAGCATCAGCACCTGCTCCGTATCCACCTGACCGCGGCGGCGGGTTTCATGCCAGTGCGCCAGCGCATCGGTGGCNATGCCCGGCAACTGATGTTCCGCCGCTTCGAGAAAATGACGCAGAAAATTTTCTGCCGGACTGTCACGGTTATCCAGTGTCAGCCAGATCACTGAGATNCCNCGGCCGCCGATATGACGGACATAATCNCCCATCAGCACNCTTTTGCCATAACCGGCGGGCGCATTGAGCCATACCACAGCAGTTTTCTGCAGGGCNCTGTGNAATAAAGGGGANCGGTCTATNCCAGACAGGGGTGGCTCCGGGATCTGCCCCTTGCGGGCAACCCAGGCGGCAACTGCACGCTTGTCCAGAGANTCCAGCCAGGGNGATGGGCTGGTTTCTGCNGGCGTCGATATAACCATACTCAGTGACTCAACTATTCTTTTTGGCTTCCCTGTAGCGGCCACATTTTACCCCAAGAATCACTGANGAGGGTGGTAAAAGTACTGATGCGGACATAAAAAAANCCAGCACGANGCTGGCTTTTTNACNCCGCAGNGGATTACTCAGCCGGTGCAGCTTCTTCGAGCAGAGTTTTCAGTTCACCCTTTTCGTGCATCTCGGTGATGATGTCACAACCACCGACCAGTTCACCGTTAACCCACAGCTGCGGGAAGGTTGGCCAGTTAGCGAATACTGGNAGGTTTGCGCGCACTTCCGGGTTGGACAGAACATCCACGTATGCGAACTTCTGACCACACTCCATAACCGCCTGCACAGTACGGGCAGAAAAGCCGCACATAGGCTGGTTAGGGGAGCCTTTCATGTACAGCAGGATCGGGTTACTTTCGACCTGTTCTTNCAGAACGTCCATAATTTCCATGGTGCTATCTCTCAATCTGAATGGATGTTTGCTCTATATTAACAGCAGCTGGCCCCATTCTATCACAAGCAAATAACCGACTGCAGACGTTGGATTTCAACGCATCCGAATNACCAGATCATGCANATCAGCGGCAATTTTCTGAATATCGCCGACATCATCTGCGGTGTGGTTGCCGGACAGCATGCTTTCTTCCGCCAGTTCATTGATTCGCACNACCTGACGGGCAATATCATCGGATACCTGCACCTGTTCTTCCACNGATGCCGCCATCTGAATCGACATATCAGCGATGCGGGCGATGGAGCCTGCGATATCATCCAGCGCCTGNTCCGCTTCAATGATACTGAGCAGCCCGTCATCGGCCGCCCCCACGCCACCATAAGCCACTTCGACCGAGTGATCACTGAGTTTGACCAGATCGGTGACAACGGAATAAATTTCGGAGGTGGAATCGCGGGTGCGCATGGCCAGCTGCCGGACTTCATCGGCAACCACGGCAAAACCACGCCCCTGCTCACCGGCCCGGGCCGCTTCAATGGCCGCATTCAATGCCAGCAGATTGGTCTGTTCCGCTACCTGTTCAATCACTTTCGCCGCCTGGGAGATCTTTGCCGTCTGCTCTGCCACACCAGACACCGCCGCACGGATGGTGTCTACTTTCTGCTTCAGGCCTTCAATCGATTCCCGGGTTTTTCCCACGACCTCACGACCGGACTGCGACTGATCCCGCGCTTCTGCTGAATAGCCAGCGGTGTTCTGCACATTCCCGGAGATCTCATTAATAGCCGCCGACATCTGCTGCACCGCCGTCGCTGTGCCTGTCGTTTCATCCCGCTGATAACGCAGGGCATCGCAGGTTGTCTGTACGGATTTAAGCGAGCTGTCCGCACTACCGCGAACCTGCTCTGCGGCGTAGCCNATACGCGTCAGAAGCGTGTCCATAAAGCGCTGCAGACTCATAATTGCTACCTGAATGCGGCCGTTATCGCCGACATCTTTGGTGTAAGCAGCAACCGTCAGATCATTACACACATAAGCATCCAGACCATGCCTCAGAGCGCGAAGCGTGTTCCGCTGTGATTTAAATCCAACCACAGCACTGATAAGAGCACCCGTCAGCATCAGCAGCCAGGCACCAAATAACTGACCGGATGCCGCAAGCGCAGAGGAAGCGAGCACGGCCAGCAGCATCAGAATGGCCGCTGGCGGAACAGCAGCCCATGGGCGGCGCCAGCTTTTGCCGGCATTAATTTTTTTGTAGAGGGCATCAGCCCGCTCCACATCGGCACGTGCCGGGCATACCCTTACAGATTCATAGCCAATAGTCTGGCCATTGTCGCGCAAGGGAGTAACGTAGGCGCTGACCCAGTAAAAATCGCCGTTTTTACAGCGGTTTTTGACCATCCCCATCCATGGCTTGCCATTTTTAAGATGCTGCCACATATCATCGAAAGCCGCGGCTGGCATATCCGGATGACGCACCAGATTATGAGGCTGACCAATCAGCTCTTCGCGGCTGTAACCGCTGATTTTTACAAATTCATCGTTGCAATCAGTGATCACACCTTTGAGATTGGTGGACGATATTAATTTCTGCTGCCCGGAAAAGGTTACTTCCCTGTCAGTGACTGGCTGGTTGTTTCTCATACGCGTTCCCCAAAAACCATGCATCTAAGCATAGACACTATTCAGCAATTTTCAGGAACTGTCAGAAGCGTCAGTTTGACNACAAAAGTATGAGATTTTACCGCGCAACAAGGTNCGGAAGTACCACCCAATTAACTGCCATCCACCGCACCATAACCACCACCGCCCGGGGTGTGTACACAGAATATATCACCGGCCTGCAGTTCTGCCTGGGCGCAGCCCGGCAGTGATTCCATACGCCCGTCACGGCGCAGAACAAAGTTAACACCGGGCCGTCCTTCTCCACCGCCAGCCAGACCGGCCACCGGTACCTGACGATGGCCACTGATAATATTGGCGGTCATGTCTTTAAGAAAACGGATATGCCGTTCAACACCATCGCCGCCGGAAAATAAACCTTCTCCGCCAGATTGTGGACGCAGGCTGAAATGCTCTAGTACAACCGGAAAACGTTGTTCGAGAATTTCCGGATCCGTCAGACGGGAATTGGTCATGTGCGCATGCACACCACTGGCACCGGCCCCCAAAACACTCGCTCCAATGCCGCCGCACAGCGTTTCGTAGTACTGATGCTGTTCATCACCAAAGGTGAAATTATTATTGGTTCCCTGACTGCCGGCCATTAAGTCCAACGCCTGCATAATGACATCCACCAGATACTGAGCCGTTTCCACATTGCCGGACACCACGGCCGCAGGATATTGCGGCGCAACGATGGACTGCTCTGGTACTACCACGTCCAATGCGCGGAAAAACCCTGCATTCAATGGCATAGGTCGCGATACCAGTGCCCGGAAACAATAGAGCACAGCCGCCATCACTACCGATGTCGGTGCATTAAAATTACCCGGATGTTGTTTTTGATTGGCGCGATATTGGGTGCCACTGAAATCTACCAGCGCGCTGCGCGTCTGCTGATCGACGTTAATCTGCACACTGAATTGCGTACCGTCATCCATCACAGCCTGTGCTTTGCCGGACGGCAACTCCGCCAGGCAGGCACGCAGGGTTTCTTCGGCATTATCCATAACATGCTGCATATAGGCATGCACGTGACTGACGCCATACTGATCACACAACGCCTGCAATTCTGCCGCACCTTTTTCACAGGCAGCCAGCTGGGCGCTGAGATCCGCGATATTCTGATCCGGGTTACGCGCCGGATATTTTGCTGCCGCCATGACCTCACGGAGAGCGGCTTCCTGCAGCACGCCGTCACGCATCAGCACCAGGTTATCCAGCAATACGCCCTCTTCTTCAATATGCTGGCTGCGTGCGGGCATCGAGCCCGGTGAAATACCACCAATATCCGCATGATGGCCACGCGCTGCGACGTAAAAATCGGCTTTTTTATTCTGACGTTCTTCCGCTGGATTTCCTGTAGAAATAAATACCGGTTTAACCACGGTAATATCCGGCAAATGAGTACCGCCGTTATAGGGCGTATTCAGAACGAAAGCATCGCCGGGCTGCATCTTCGGATGATCGCGCATTACTACTTTAATACTTTCACTCATAGAGCCTAAATGCACCGGAATATGTGGCGCATTGGCCACCAGTTCTCCGTTAATATCGAACAGCGCACAGGAGAAATCCAGCCGCTCTTTAATGTTGACGCTGCTGGCGGTTTTCTCCAGCACAAAGCCCATCTGCTCTGCCACCGACATAAACAGATTATTAAAAATCTCCAGCTGTACCGGATCACGCTCAGCGGAATGTCTGCTGATGTCAGCGGGATTTTCTGAGACGGAATCCGTCTGCTTTTCCGTCGTTTCCGTCGTTTCCGTCGTTTCCGTCGTTTCCGTCGTTTCCGTCGTTTCCGTCGTTTCCGTCGTTTCCAACTTTTCTAACAACAGCGCCAGTGAAGGTAATACCGTCAGTTGCCAATCAGGTTCCACCACAATGGTGCTGTTGTTGTCTGTGATCAGCAATGGACCCTGCAATATTTGTCCAGCCGTTAACCCGGTACGGGCGTATACATCTGCGCCTTGCCATTGCCCCTGCATAAATAATTCTGTTTGCTGTGAGCTGACTGCAGAGAAAGCTGCGGCACTTTCCTGAGATAAAGAAATATCCGGCACAGCCTGTCCGCCGGAAATAATTTCCAGCTGTACAGCATCGAGCACAATGGGCTTATTAAGACTGTTAAAGCCAAACAGTTTTTTATGCTGCTCTGCAAAGGTCCGGCGCATGTCGTCTTCACTGGTGAGCGCTGTAAGCAGTTGAGTATCCGAGCCCTGATAGCGCAGATATGCCCTCTGGATAATCTCAACATCCGCCGCAGCAAACGAAGGCTGTTGGCTGCGTGATTGATGAACTTGTTTAAGCTGCTCAATTTTCGCCTGGGCAATCTTAAGCGTCTCGGTGTTTAAAGGTTGCTCAACGGCTTCATCTGCCAGCCAGCGCTGTTGCGCCAGACCGATACCAAACGCCGACAGTACGCCAGCAAAGGGATGCAGATAAACCTGCGCCATATTCAGAGCATCTGCCACCAGACAGGCATGCTGAGCACCAGCACCACCAAAGGCATTCAGAACATAGCTGCGCACGTCGTAACCACGCTGCACTGAGATTTTTTTCACCGCCTGCGCCATATTATCCACCGCCACCGCCAGAAAACTTTCGGCAATCGTTTCAATGGCATAATCCAGCCCCGTCTGCGCGTTTATTTCAGCCGCCAGTTGGGTAAATTTTTCTTTAACAACGCCGTAGTCCAGCGGCTGATTCTGTTGCCCACCAAAGACAGNCGGAAAAAATTCGGGCTGTACTTTGCCCAGCAGTACATTGCAATCGGTCACCGTCAACGGTCCACCGTTGCGATAACAGGCAGGTCCGGGATAAGCCCCTGCACTTTCCGGCCCCACCTGAAAACGACCGTCACTGAAATGCACAATGGAACCGCCGCCAGCCGCAACNGTATGAATATTCATCATAGGCACACGCAGATGAATGCCGTTCACTTCGGTTAAATCTGCACGCTCAAGCTCACCGGAGTAATGACTGACATCNGTGGATGTTCCGCCCATATCAAAACCGACAATATGGTTAAAACCATCGGCCTGAGCAGTNCGTACCATGCCAACCACACCACCGGCCGGACCGGAGAGTACCGCATCTTTTCCCTGAAAATCGGCTGCGTCGGCAAGACCACCATTAGACTGCATAAACTGCAGTTGCGAAGGCGGCAGGGCATGACTTACCTGATCGACATAATGACGCAGTACAGGTGAGAGGTAGGCATCAGCCACGGTGGTATCACCGCGGGGAATCAACTTGATCAGTGGACTGGTCTGACTGCTCAGCGAGATCTGTTTAAAGCCGAGCTGTTGCGCCAGTTCCGCAATTCGCTGCTCGTGCTGAGGGTATTTGTAGGCATGNATCAACACCACGGCAATGCTGTTGAAACCGGCGTTACNAGCCTCCAGCAACTGCACCAGAAGAGCCTCTTCATCCAGCGCATAGTCGATACCACCGTCGGCGAGAATACGTTCCGGCACTTCATAAACACGCTCGTACAGAGGCTCTGCTTTATCAATGCGGATCGCAAAAATATCCGTGCGGGTCTGATAACCAATACGTAACTGATCGCGCAGTCCGGCGGTAATAAACAGCGCCACCCGCTCGCCTTTACGTTCCAGCAGGGCATTGGTGGCNACNGTGGTACCCATTTTAATACTGCCGATCGCCTGNGGCTGATCAGCATGCTGTGCCTGCAGGCGGCGTACACCTTCCACCGCAGCATCCTGATAATGTTCAGGATTCTCTGACAGCAGTTTATAGCTGAGTAGATCGCCCTTTGGCGTCAGGGCCACGATGTCGGTAAAAGTACCGCCACGATCGATCCAGAATTGCCAGTCGGATGCCGTGGTTGATGCGGATTCAGGTACAGATGCAGTGGTTGATGCGGGCATAGGCGTATAACGATGAGAGGCTGCCAGTGAAGCCGCTATAGTAACTCATAAACAGCGCATGAGTACTTCGGCTTCTCCGGCAGATCAGAACGGCAACAGCATACCCGTTTCAGTGATCAGGCAAGTCTGTTCTGAGCAATATAGGCCTGAGTGGCGTTCAGCGCTTTAACGAACATATCCACCATCTCATCGATCTGTGCTTCGGTGATGATCAATGGCGGGCAGAATGCGATGGCAGTACCCACGTCACGCAGTATCAGACCTTCCTGCTGACAGGCGCGACGCATAAAGTCAGACACGTCCATTGGATAAGCCTGATTTGTCTCTTTGTTCTGTAATTCCACCGCCGCCATCAGACCGCGACCACGGATTTCACCGACGATCGGATGATCACTCAAACCCTGCAGTTTTTCCATCAGATACGCACCACGTTCAGCGGCCTGGCCGAAGATATTATCGCGCTCGTAAATCTCCAGGGTTTTCAGTGCAACCGCGGCGGCTACCGGGTGGCAGGAATAGGTGTAACCGTGGCCGAAAACACCAATCTTATTGCTGGGCTCAACCATGGCATCGTATATATCACCGCGAATAATAGCTGCGCTGATCGGCTGGTAAGCAGAAGACAGTTGCTTGGCAACACTCATCAGATCCGGAGCACCAATATTCATGGTGTCACAGCCAAAGGCATTACCAGTTCGGCCAAAGCCTGTGATAACTTCGTCAGCCCAGAAGAAAATATCGTATTTTTTCAACAGTGCCCGGACTTTTTCATAATAACCGTCAGGTGCAACAATCACCCCGCTGGCACCGGTAATCGGCTCAGCAATAAATGCCGCAATGGTTTCCGGGCCTTCTGCCAGAATCTGTTCTTCCAGATGATTTACAATGCGCTCAACGAATTGCGCTTCACTCTCACCCGGTAAATGGTTGCGGTAATAATAAGGGGCATCTGTGCGGATAATACCCAACTCGTTGATCGGCAGATCAAAATTGGTGTGGTTTACTTCCAGCCCTGTCAGACAGGCAGCTCCCATGGTAATACCATGGTAAGAGCTTTCCCGGGCAATGATTTTTTTCTTCTCAGGCTTACCGATCGCATTAAAGTAATAACGCAGCATTTTCATCTGCGTGTCATTGGCATCACTGCCGGAATTACCGAAAAAGATGTGCGGGTTTTCCACCGGCACCATAGATGCCAGCTTTTCTGCCAGCGCCTGACCAGCAGGATGGCTCTTACCAAAGAACATAGAAGCATAGGACAACTCATGCATTTGCTTTGTCGCCGCTTCGATCAGCTCGCCATTGTTGTAACCCAATGCGGTACACCACAAGCCTGCCATACCTTCCAGATAGCGGTTACCCTGGTCGTCGTAAACATACACCCCATCACCTCGGGTAATGGTCAGGGTTACCCCTGTCTTCAGGTTAGTAATGGGATAAATAATCGTGCTCATTGGGTCTCCTGCACATTTATAACCGTGCATATTAAGTCATACATTTGTTTAAGTTTTGCTCAGGCACTCTCACATGATCATTCTGTGAGTGAGTGCACTTTTAACGGAAAGATAGCAAACGCCTGTCCATCATCACCATCGTATAATTCTTGGTTCAGCATCAGTTTAATTAATGCAACCCGCAATCTGCATGCACCAAAACAATCCAATAAGCACAAAACCAGTGCGGAAAATCCACATATCAGATCCCCTCACACCACTCTGAAGCAGATAACCCACCATCGTACCGTGCATTACAGAACTGGCAGACTCTATGCATCAGAAATAGTTTTACCGATCACATTCTGAATCAGGTTTTCTTATAGCCAGGTCTGAAACGGGCACTGAAACCCGCCCTAACGCATCTGAAAACAGGCATCCACCATGAGCATGATGAACTTTACCCTTAAGCAGCTGCGCTACTTTACCGTTGCCGGAGAACACCGCAGCGTCACCAAAGCGGCTGAACTACTGTATGTTTCACAACCATCGATCTCCTCTGCCATTCTCCATCTGGAAGAAGTAACCGGACTGCAACTGTTTATCCGCCATCACGCTCAGGGCCTGAGCCTGACGCCACAGGGGCAGCAGTTTTACCGGCGCGCCCGTAAGCTGCTGCGAGAAGCGGAAGAGCTGTCACAATTTGCCAGCAGCCTGGGCAGCGACATATCAGGTACGCTGAACATTGTGGGATTCCCAACCTTTACCTCGCTGATGATGCCCTCTCTGATCAAAGAATTTGTTGAGCGTTACCCCGACGTGTATGTCGACTGCCAGGAAATGCCGCAGAAAGAACTGATCCAGAATATTCTCGACTGCAATTATGAAATCGGCGTCACCTACGACATGGAGCTGCCGACAAATATTGAGTTTCAGCCACTGGTATCACTGCCGCCATTTGCCGTCGTCAGCCATGATCATGAATTGGCGCAGCGAGAATCCGTATCTATTAAGGAACTGGCAGATATGCCGATGGTCATGCTCGACTGGCCCGTCAGCCGCCAATACTTTATGTCACTGTTTATCTCCCGCGACCTCAGGCCTGAATGCCGTTACCGCACTCAATCGCTGACGATGGCGCGTGGCATGGTTGCCAATGGTTTCGGTTATTCTCTGTTTAACATGCCGCTCTCCAGCGATATGGCACTCGATGGTACACGGTTAAAAGCCATCCGAATTGAAGAAGAATTGACACCTTTGACCATGGGCGTGGTGAAACTGGCTCAGTCGCGGACCACCCCTGCAGCCGATGCTTTTATTGAATTACTGAAGGATTCCGTCAGTGATCATCCGCCGCAGAAGGCTACAGCAAAAACACAGAAGATCAGCGCCTGAGCTGTATAAAAAAAACCAAAACACTGCACAGGAAATCCGTATAGGCGCCTGACAGTAAACATGATTTGATGATTTAAATTTTCCGGTGGAGCTTTTAGCCGATGTCCGAACTGACCAAATCCTGGTGGGAAGATCTTGCCAGTAAAACTACCCTGCAGGATAAAGCCTACATTGATGGCGAATACGTCAGCGCCACAAATAACGCAACCTATCAGGTGATTAACCCTGCCAATGGCAAGCTTCTGGCCGATACGGCTGCCTGTCAGGCAGAGGATGTTAATACAGCGGTTGCTGCGGCACGACGTACCTTTGATTCTGGGGTGTGGCGTAGTCAGGCCCCAGCGCAGCGCAAAGCTGTCATGAAAAAACTCGCCGATCTGATCCGCAATGAAATGCACGAACTGGCTTTATTAGAAACCCTGAATATGGGTAAACCGGTACTGACTTCACTGAATCTGGATATTCCTGGTTCTGCTGCGTGTTTTGAATGGTATGCCGAAGCCATTGATAAGCTGTACGGCGAAGTAGCACCAACCGATGGTAATAATTTTGCCACCATTACCCGCGAACCCATCGGTGTGGTTGGTGCCGTAGTACCCTGGAATTTTCCACTGGATATCGCCGCGTGGAAACTGGCACCCGCTCTGATCGCCGGTAACTCAGTGGTACTGAAGCCTGCAGAACAGTCACCGCACACGATTCTGCGCGTTGCCGAACTGGCGGTTGAAGCCGGTCTGCCAGCCGGTGTACTGAACATTATTCCGGGACGCGGTGAGGAAGCCGGTAAAGCTTTGGGCCTGCATATGGATGTCGACTGTCTGGCTTTCACCGGTTCAACGGCCGTTGGCAAATACTTCATGCGCTATTCTGCCGATTCCAACATGAAGCCGGTATGGCCTGAAACCGGCGGCAAAAGTCCTAACCTGATTTTCGCTGACTGTGATTTTGATGCGGCTGTTGCTGGTGCGGTGGCAGGTATCTTCTCCAATCAGGGGGAAATCTGTTCTGCCAATTCGCGTATTCTGGTGGAAAACAGCATCAAAGATAAATTCACTGAAGCTTTCGTGGCCGCAGCAAAAAATATGGTAGTCGGTGATCCCCTGGAAGCCGATACCGAGGTCGGTGCGATCGTTGACCAAACTCAGGTTCAGCGCATTATGGGCTTTGTTGAACGGGCCGGAAAAGATGGCGCCAAACTGCTGTGCGGCGGTAACACCCTGCTCAATGGCGCCTGTGTCGAGCCGACAGTGTTTACTGACGTAGACCCGGCCATGGAGCTGGCAACCGAAGAAGTCTTTGGTCCGGTCGCAGCCGTGATTGGCTTTGACAGTGAAGAGGAAGCCATCCGCATTGCCAACGATTCGGTTTATGGTCTGGCAGCCTCGGTATGGAGTCAGAACCTGTCACGGGTGCATCGCGTATCAGCGGCTTTACGTGCCGGAACGGTTTCAGTGAATACGGTGGACGCCATTGATTTTTCTACCCCCTTTGGCGGCTACAAGCAATCCGGCTTCGGACGTGATTTGTCCCTACACGCACTGGACAAGTTTACTCAACTGAAAACCACCTGGATTAAACTGGCCTGATTATCCGATTCGTTAAAAATTCACAACAACACCTGAGAACCTACCGTTACAGACGGTAGATTCTCAGGCAGTTGCAGATTAACACGGCACCATTTTATTTTTTAATCCACAGCTTCAGTTAATTGTATTTTAACACTTTATAGCAATTCCCTACTCTTTCACTCTGCTTCTGCTGCCTTTTTATTTTATGACCATCAATGGCAGAGGCCGCCCTATTACGAGGATCAGATAATGCCTGTTCATGAACGCATCCGCATGTTCAACACCAAAGAAACCTATCCTAATCAATCTCTCGATAACGACCTTTGTCAGGCGGTGAAAGCCGGCAATACCGTCTATGTACGCGGACAGGTAGGTACCGACTTTGACGGTAACCTGGTCGGTCTGGGCAACCCACAGCTGCAGGCTGAACAGGCGATGAAAAATGTGAAGCAACTGCTGGAAGAAGCAGGCTCTGACATGACTCATATTGTTAAAACCACAACGTATATTACCGACCCGCGCTTCCGCGAACCGGTTTACCGTGAAGTAGGCAAATGGCTGAAAGGGGTATTCCCTATTTCAACCGGCCTGGTGGTTGCCGGTCTGGCACAGCCTGAATGGCTGATGGAAATTGATGTTATTGCTGTTATTCCAGAGGATAAGTTATGACCTTTTCAGTAGCAGCCATCGATCCTGAAAGCGGAATGGCCGGCTGTGTCATTACCTCCTCCAGTATCTGTGTCGCCAGCCGCTGTGCTTTCGCCCGTTCAGGTACCGGTGTTGCACTCACCCAGAATGTAACCAACCCGGATCTCGGTCCGGCTGCGCTGGATGCACTTGCGGCAGGTACCGCCCCGCAGGATATTCTGCAGTCTTTTCATGAACTGGACCCGGGCCTGCAATGGCGTCAACTTGGCATTCTGAATATGCAGGATGAAAAGGCCATGTTCAGCGGTGAACACGCACTGGGGATTCATGCTATGGCCAGCGGAAAAAATTGTCTGGCACTGGGTAACCTGCTGGCGAATGACGGTGTGCCTCAGGCCATGGTCGATTACTTCGAAAGCAGCGATGACGTATTTCCGCTGCGACTGATCAAAGCACTGCAGGCGGGCCTGGCTGCAGGCGGAGAAATGGGCCCGGTGCAGTCTGCCGGTGTGCTGATTTACGCGGATCCAAAATGGCCGGTAATCGACCTGCGTGTTGACTGGCATGAAGAACCACTGACCGAACTGGAAACGCTGTGGAATCTGTATGAACCACAAATGAGTCCATATATCGTCCGCGCTAAAAATCCTGCGGAGTCAGAATCTTTCGGTGTACCTGGCGACGAGTAGTTCCGACACAAAAAGCAACAGATCGACACAAAAGATACTGGCCAGATAGCATCAATACTCAAACGGAAAAGACACTGGAATTAAAGAAACACTATGAACAGCACCGAGATTCTCGCCCGTTTAATCAGTTTTGATACTACCAGTGCCAATTCGAATCTGGAACTTATGAACTTTATTGGCAAGTATCTCAGTCAACATAATGTCAAAAGTCAGCTGATTTTTAACGACGATAAAAGCAAAGCAAACCTCTATGCCAGTATAGGCTCAGAGGCGGTTCTGCAACGGCCGGGGATTCTGCTTTCCGGTCATACCGATACGGTACCTGTCAGCGGACAGAACTGGACACGGCCAGCGTACCAACTGACGGAAGAAGACGGTCGCCTTTACGGTCGCGGCACAACAGATATGAAAGGCTTTATTGCTTGTGTACTGGCCGCGGTGCCAGCCATGACTCAAGCGGATCTTCAGCGCCCGATTCATTTAGCCCTTTCTTATGACGAGGAAATTGGTTGTCTGGGTGTACGTCGTATGCTGGATATGCTGTCACAGCAACGCGTATCACCGGCTCTTTGCCTGATTGGCGAACCAACAGAAATGAACGTAGTGACCGCGCATAAAGGCAAGCTCGCAGCAAAAGTCACCGTAACCGGCAAGGAATGTCACTCCGGCATGGCACCACAAGGCGTAAATGCAGTGAACTACGCCGCCCGTCTGGTCTGCTGGCTCGAAAATGAAGCCCGGCAACGACAGTTACATGGACCTTTCGATAAGCAATACGACATTCCGTTCACAACCATTCACACTGGTATCATTCATGGGGGTACGGCGCTGAATATTGTACCGAATCACTGTGAGTTCGTATTCGAGATCCGTAACATAGCCGATGAAAACGCCATTGACATTTTCGATGAATTCAACGAATACACCGCAGAGCTGCTTGAGGAAATGCGCATAAAATTTGCAGACTGCCGGATTGATACGGACATTGTTACAGAATATCCCGGACTGAACTGCAGCGATGCGGACCAGCTGATTGACTATATACGTACCCTCACCGGCAAATCCACACCGGGCAATATTAACTTCGGCACGGAAGCGGGGCTGTTCAATCAGACTCTTGGGGTGACATCCATAGTCTGTGGCCCAGGTTCAATGTCTCAGGGACATAAACCCGATGAGTTTATCGAAGTGAGTCAGATTGAAGCCTGTGACCAATTTATTCAGGCTCTCATTGCCGCACTGAGTGATGACCTTCTTCCTGTTGCAGGATAGCAACCAGTTACAGATAGTTATCTATCCCTGCAAAGCAGGGATTATTCTTTTACCTCTTTCAAATTTCATCATTCCCTCTCGGTTCAGAAATCACAATGACTAGCTGCTCTGGCAAAATATAAACCTTGACACCAGAGCATTGCAATTTTTCTATATCTATATTCCAGATATGAAATGAGCAAATAACGATGAACGGGAACTGATCATTGCATAATATATTTTTATTCAATTACAAGAGTAATGATATTTTACCGAATGACGATTTCCCCATAAGCTGAAGCCATTGATATTAATACTGCCATGGATGACAGTCATCCTGATTCGCTAAAAATTTAACTGCTCAAGAAAAGCAGTTTACCTCAGGCGGAAAAAGATCCTGGCAGATGTCATTTACAAATATTCAGTTTTCAAAAACTAAAGGGAAAATCATGACTATTGAAACAACCGATACTCTTGTTGTTGGTGGTGGACAGGCGGGTATCGCAACCAGTGAACATCTGACCAAACTGGGAATTCCTCATATCGTATTAGAACGTGGCCGTATTGCAGAGCGCTGGCGCAGTCAGCGCTGGGACAGTCTGGTTGCCAATGGTCCGGCATGGCATGACCGTTTTCCTAATCTGGAATTTACCGGTGAGGGCCCGGATGATTTCCCTGCCAAGGAGCGCATTGCAGATTACTTTGTCGAGTACACTGAAAAATTTACTGCGCCAATCCGTACCGGTGTTGAAGTTAAAAGTGTTGAACGCAATGAGGGTGAAGCCGGATTTACCATCGAGACTTCCGCAGGAACCATTAAAGCGAATCGGGTTGTAGCGGCAACCGGTCCTTTCCAGGTACCCGTTATTCCTGCTATTGCACCGGAAGATGACAGTCTGTATCAAATACATTCTGCTGATTATAAAAATCCGCAACAGATGCCAGAAGGTGCTGTACTGGTGATTGGTGCAGGCTCATCCGGAGTGCAGATTGCCGACGAACTGCGGGCCTCAGGCAAAGAGGTTTACCTGTCTGTGGGCCCGCACGATCGTCCACCACGCAGCTATCGCGGTCGTGACTTCGTCTGGTGGCTGGGCGTGCTGGGACTGTGGGACGCCGAAGCCATGGCACCAGGTACTGAGCACGTAACCATTGCAGTGAGCGGAGCTTACGGTGGCCATACGGTTGATTTCCGGGCTCTGGCCCAACAGGGTATTACTCTGGTTGGCCGCACAGCTTCTTTCGCAAACGGTAAAGTTACGTTCGAATCTGATGTTAAAGCCAACATCGAACGCGGTGACGATAACTATCTGTCACTGCTGGATGCTGCCGACGCCTATATTGAACGCAACAATCTGGATCTTCCGGAAGAACCGGAAGCGCGTAATTTCCTGCCAATGCCTGAGTGTGCGACTAATCCGATCCTGGAACTGGATCTGAAAGAAGCCGGCATTACCTCAATTATCTGGTCCACAGGATTTGGTGTTAATTACGACTGGCTGAAAGTGGACACTTTTAATGAAAAAGGTTATCCACTGCATCAGCGTGGTGTGTCACGTGAGCCTGGTGTTTACTTTGTTGGCCTGCCATGGCTGTCGCGCCGTGGCTCCACCTTCATATGGGGTGTATGGCATGATGCCAAACACATCGCTGACCATATTGCCACTCAGTGCAAATACCTGAAGTATAATGAAATCGCTTCGTCTCAGGCTGAGGAGCCACGTAAAGCCGCTATCTGATTAATACCGGCTCTATTCAACGGCAATATAAGCAGGATGACACGTCATCCCACTGCTGTCCCACAGTTTAAAACGGATCTTTTTATAAACGGCTTTTAATGCCGCAAAGCCTTATGCCTCCTGGGGGAAC
>PAJK01000041.1 GCA_002706025.1 Oceanospirillaceae bacterium | reverse complement strand
TTCATGAATAGGATTTCCTTCGATGTCACCCAAAAGGCGGCTATGTACCGGTGTTACAAGTCGAAAATTTATGGCTCAATCCATTAACCTACGATAATGGTCATTATCGTTGGTTAATAATTTAAATTCAAGCAACCTTGAAAAACATCAATATAATGTTATATTACGTTACACGTAATACGGTACTAGATAATCTGAGAGGAATTCACCATGGCCCGTGCCGGAGTTACATACCACGATGTTGCCAAGGCCGCTGAGGCCATCAAAAATCTGCGCCAAGAACCCACAGTGGATCGGGTGCGTGAACATCTCGGCACCGGCAGCAAAAGTACCATCGCGCCACTGCTTAAGCGTTGGCGATCGGACAACGGGGAGACAGCCGATCTCGGCGGGCTGCCGAACGACCTGGTCGAAGTGGTAAAGTCACTGCATGAGCGGGTGCAGCAGATGGCCGACCATCGCATCGAGCAAGCCAGACAGGAATTCAAAGAGCTGAATGGCGAACTCCGTAAAAAGCTCGACGACGCCAACAACACCATTGCGCAGCTCAACGCCCGGCAGAAGGATTTAGAGATGCAGGTAGGGCAACTTACGGATGAGGTAGTCCAGAAAACTCAGGCGTTGGAAGATGCTCGCATCAAACTGACTAAGGCCGAGTTACAACGAGATGAAGCCGTTACTCGGACCACCGAATTAAAGGCTAACGTAACGGAACTCAAGCAGGAAAATCGGGATATCCGTGACCATTTCGAGCATTACCAGCAGCGAACGGCCGAAGACCGTCAACAGGAGCGCGAACAGTTCCGCACAACCAATCAGCAGATGCAGGATCAGCTTCGGGAGTTGCGAGGCCATCTTGCACAAGCCGAGATTCGAATATCCGAACAGACTGAAACAAATAGACGACAGCAACAAAGCACCGAGGAACTCGAACAGATCAGCACTGGGTTAAGTCGTGAATTGAGCGAAAAAGCCAGGACCATAGAGAAATTGGACAACGAGCTTGAAGTTGCACTGTCGAAGAGCCTGGAGCATCAGCAGCAAAAAGATAAACTAGCCGAACAGTTGGCAGCGATTGAACTCCAGAAAGCCGATGCTGATAAAGAAGTGGCTTTGCTATCACAATCACTGGAAACCGCCAAAGCCACACTGAAAGCAACTCAAGACAAGGTGATGCTCCTAACCGACGAAAACAAGGTAATCCTTCAGGAAAAAGCAGTCATACAGGGGCAATTTAAGCAGCTACAATCGTCGCTTTGACCCTGAAATTGTACTGCGCAATAGGTTGCATTACCTGTGATTTGCGTAATTACGCATATGGCGCGTAACTCTGCGTAATTGTTGTTTTTCAAGTAGGCAGGCCAATGATATTCACCAGTTCGATAAACAATACGCGGCAGAAGATTGTAAATATATCTTTATATTATCAATAGGTTATAGGCGAAGTGGCTAAATTCAACGCTTTTACCGGCCGGACCTCATAATCAGATCAGCGATTTGGGACATAAATACTCCAGATTAGCGTTCGACATTGCTTTATATTATCAGCATAAAAGTTAAGTTTACTAAATTATTTTAGTCACCTTAATATATTCCTCTGATAAATGACTTGATTGTCAATCGGCATCATTCATCAGATTGGCGACAGATGCATTTGAAAACAGAGGCAAGGGTGGTGGTGGTGGACTGCTATTTGGCATCGCTCTTTGTTGTACGTTATGTTGAGCCCTTTTTGATAACTCTGAGTATTACTGACACTCGGCATCATCGGTCTCAGATAACTTAAAATGCTTGTAAACGATAGTTTTAACCAGGTAGATAACCAGTGAGCGGATTGAGAGAAAAACAGAAAGCGGAAAGAAAACTACTCATACGTGAAACCGCACTGCGCATGTTCAAAGAAAAGGGCTATAAATCCGTTAAGGTCGATGACATTGCTGCTGAAGTAGGCATGTCGGTTCCGACCTTGTTTAAATACTACTCATCGAAACACGAGTTACTCTGCGAGTTTATTTCAGACTACGACCCGGAACCTATTATTGAAAAATTTAAATCACAGATTGATATGGAAAGAGATGATCCGGTCAATATAATTTGCGAACTGGAATGGCGAATTGCATATGAAGAGCTCACATCCTGCTCTCCATCTCTCTGGCGAGAAATGATGCCTTCTCTGTTGTTTGGTCAGGTTGAGGCACTGCCCGAAGCCTATATTAAATCCAATGAGGCGTTAATCCGTTCTCTTGTTTCTTTTTTTGAAGAGATGAAAGCACACGGTCACTTTGCTTCACATATTGATCTCGAGGTGGCTGCAAGATACATGAACGATTTTGCCCATATGCAAATGATCCGTTTAACACGTACGGAACCACTGGATTGGAAATCTCATCGGGAGCAGGTTCATCAAGTTTTAAGAATGATGTATGAAGGAATGAAGCCCTGACTTACCGAGACCCAGCAGAACGTTTAAAGCTTATTTACATGATTACATGGTGGAAATGGTTTTTCAGAGAAGGCTGTCGAATCGCCAGATGCTTTGCAAGCCCGGTGCAGGGAAACGGATTAGACCTGATTCTCAAAAAAACACAATTGACTACTGGTTGGGGTTGGGCCAGACCAGTAGCGACAAGAAGTGAAAACCGGGGAGTGGAAATACCTATAATAATTCCGATAATTGATAGACTTGGTAATTATCGAAAGATCAGGAGAATGGGGTAGGGGAACCCACAAAAGAAGCGATGGCAGGAGCAGAAATTAACGCGATAAGCGCCACTTTTGAACCGTCCCACAAGTCAGCGATTTTCTTCCAAGCCCGCATAGCTGCTGGGTTTTTCTTAGATCGTTCCAACTGCAAACAGATCAGGACATATTCATAGTCGAGGTCTAATAACTCGGCCGCTTTTTTGGCCTGGTTATCGTCCATTGTCCGTCCTTCATCCACCCAATTCCGCGCCGTTTTATGGCTGACGCTGAGCAGCTTTGCCAGACCATATTTTGTCTCTATGTCGTACCGATCCATAAGAGCGGCGACTATGCGGCGGGTGGTGAGAAGTCGCATTTTAAAAACCCCTTGGAATAACGGTTGTTTTAACAGCTTCAAGGCACAAGCGTATACCATTGCATGTGGTACACGGTAGACCACATCCTATACATGTTCCTGACTGACGTGCGGCTCTGCGACGGCATCCGCACTGTTTTACAGCCGGGACTAAAAATAAGGGAAGGAGAGGTCAGGACATGCACCAAAGTACCATTACAGGCGTAATAAGCCCCATCACTGAAATACTGGCGACACTGGAACCCACCAACCTGCAGGAAAGTCAGGCCTGGTTAAGAATGACCGTGACAGAACGGCAGATGATAGCGCGGGCTGCAAACTGCCCTGAGTCAGTATCCCTAACGGCATGGCAAAAGCTGATGCCGTCTCACAGAGTTGCCATTCGCAAAGCGGCCGGGATTCTTTTTAAGAATATCGAGGGCCTTATAAATGATTAACTCAGTAGCATTTCAGCGTCACGCCGTGGCCTGTTTGAACGGCTTTTGGCTGGGTGGGTTTGTCTATGGTCTGCAGTCTGCGGGGGTGGTTCCATGGTTACCCATTGCATGATGGCTGGGTGGGATATGACAGCCTGTGGCCTTAATCCTGAAAACAAAATTACCGTACCAAATTCCGATAGCAGCACCTGCAATAACTGCAAAAGAATATTGGAATCAGCAGGCCTTGCGATTGCCTGGAGTAAAACAAAAAAATCCTTGCGGGTTTTTTATATGCAACGCGCCGGGTTCTCTCCTTCAGAGGCAATGACCATGCTTAAAAAACGTCCCGAGCGTTGGTCTGCCAAGCAGCAAGCAAAAATAGTTCGACAGCTTCAGAGCGCACCGGAATTTGCGCGGGCCATGGGGCTGGACCATTTGCCAATCGAGCGCGGCGGATCAGGCGAGGAGCGCCGACGCTATGCACCTGAATGGATGGCGTACCAGGTCAGAAAGCGAGGCAGCAACTGCCCGCACTGCGGGGGTGGGTTATGAAAAACAGAGAAGTAGAACTGCGTCTGACGGTTGAAGAGTTGGAATATTTACAGGAAGCCATGATAGAGGCGGAAATCTTTATCCCGTTACTGAAAGAAAAGAAAGAAGGTAAAAAATATTCATTTGATGGATATAACGATCTCTATTCAAAACTGGCGTTGGCGGCATGGGTAAAAGTCCCTGACTGACCATGCTGAGGGCTGGTTTGTGATTCAGTTAGTTATTGATGGCGTTACTTATTATCACGGTGGCGTTGTCATTGTTTTATGGATTTGTGGAGTTTTAACGGTGGGGAAATCATGGACATTAATGAATTCGTAGCTGACATGCTAAAAGATGCAACAGAGGGTGAGTTAAAAGACATCATTGCTAATGGAATTGAACTAGATGACTGCGATATGCTTGAAGCTCTTGAAAATGAGTTTTTATGTCAAGCAAAAGAAAAGCTAAGCAATGCTAAACATTGAAAATATTAAAGTTATTGAGCGTGAATAAATTCTTAGATAACCCGCCAAAAGCGGGTTTTTTTGTTGACCCTGATTTTGTCTTTCCTGACGGAATAACCATGCGCCAGATCAGAGCGCAGGATGAGCGGAACGCGACTAGCGACGCAGCCGCGAAGCGAGCGGAGGCGCATAGGCTAGTCAAGGCGGCCAAATCTCCGACAGAGCAAAATTCCACCGAAATCCTGAAAGAACACGCCGGTATTAAATACACAGACGGGTTTTTGGCCCGCCAGGATGCAAGGGAAAAAATTGCAGCCATT
This sequence comes from Oceanospirillaceae bacterium, assembly GCA_002706025.1. Classification (GTDB taxonomy): domain Bacteria; phylum Pseudomonadota; class Gammaproteobacteria; order Pseudomonadales; family Oceanobacteraceae; genus Venatoribacter. Next base: position 49,308 of record PAJK01000041.1, on the reverse strand, counting down.
GGTGACGAGCGCGGTTTGTCTGAATGGCAGCGATTGGCGGATATCGATTACCCAGCGCCACCAGGCCAGGAATACAAACGAGAAAAGCCCGGCGGAATGCTGTGGATGTTTGACGAGCGCAACGGGAAGCAGGAAGGGTACGACCAAAACCCGCTGCCTACCTATGACCCGACCTTTATTGGTGACGGATCAGAGCAAACTCACAAAGTAGATTTAACAACCGGCGAAATTATCCGGGTTCGCCGGTATGAGTCCGGATCCTGTGCTGTTGTTGAAAAACGCACCTGGGCAGATGAATACAGGATCAGAACCAAGGTTTACCAGGCTATTAACTGCCTGCCGCCGGAGCAAGCCGGGCCGCGGTATACCAAAAGACTGTCATTGGAAGGCGCGAGAAAAATCAGCGATAGCTGCAGATTCATGGCGCTGAAAAAGGGCGGCTTTTCTACGTTCTTAACGCTCACACTGGATACGGCAGCCCGTTGCCGCGTGGAAATCAGAGAAAACCATGGGCCATGCACAGAGCTGGCATTCAACGAGAAAACCAGACGGTACAGCCCGGCGGTCACCCGCCTGGTAGGAAACCGGGAAATTTACATTCCTATGCCCTGGAACGTATTGCCAGCACTTATGGCCAATGAATCAGGCCGGGGGGCTTACGATCAGACATTTCAGACCGTGCAAAAAGAGCTGTCACGGTTCTGGGATGCAGCGCAGAAAATGTATCAGCGCGGATGGCTGCAGGAACATGAGGGCCTGATTCACAGCGGCGCACCGTCAAAAATAATAGGCTGGAAAGGCGATATGGTGGCCACCGATGGCATGCCGCCAAAAGGTCAGCCGGTACGGGAGAAACTTCAATATTGCTGGGTGGTAGAGAACCCGAAAAACGAAAAAGGCCAGGACAACCCGCACATTCACATTCTGATGCGCTGGCGCGTGCCGTTCCGTGATTTTCAGGCCTGGGCTAAACGTCTGGAAAAAATGTGGGGCCAGGGCTTTGCACACCTGGAAAAAATAAAAGAACCGGAATGTGCCGGAGCATACATGGCGAAAGCAGCCGGATACATGACAAAGGGCGCTGAGGATGAAGACGGCGTAAGCACTCAAGGCATTGTGCGCGGCAACCGTTACGGGATCAGCGCAGAGGCCCGGGCACCGGACTGGGATTTAGTCGGAATATATGAAAACGGACTGATGGGGACGCTTATCAGAGACGTTTATGACCATTTCCTGTTTTCACATGGCAATAAGGTACAGCAGCGCAACCGGCTGAAAGAACTGCTGGAAGAAACACCAAAAGAGGAAACCAGGAAGCGCCAGAACATTGGGCGGGCACTGGAAAAAATGCGCAATGATCTGAACAAAAACCCGGATATCCCACACCGGCCAAGCAAATATCAATTAGTGATAACGGGCGTGCATAAGGTCGCGGAGTTCTTCACATGGGCAAAAGACACAACCGGCAAAGTTGTAAGCAACTGGCTACCTGCAAAAGACCGGGGAACCGCGTGGTCAGAAGCAGAGAAACCAGAAGGGCCATATTTACAGGAAATGCGGCGCAGCCTATGGCGGGCCCGCGCCGATAAGTTCAAGGGCATGTGCGAACAATACTGGGCAGCGCTACGGGCGGGGACAATTCCGGAATGGGCAGACCATGACGATGACAAAACAGCGGATGATTTCAGAATGGGGGTGATCTGATGGCAAGAGAAAAACTGCGGGAAGCAATCGGCCGGCAGAGGCGAGCGTTAAAAATGCAACAGGGTGACTTGGCGGCGGCTGTTGGCGTGTCTAACGGGTGCTGGTCCAGGCACGAAAACGGGCAATGTGAAATGAGCCTGACTCAGGCATTAAACGCACTGCAGGCGCTTGGTTGCAGTGTGTTGGTTGCCGATCAAAACGGCGAATTGGTCTGGGAGGGCTAACAAACGATGACACGAACAAATAACCCAGTGGTGGGAACAATGCAGTGCACTGACTGCGACACTGTGGCCAGCCTGCACGAAACCAAACGCGGCAAGGGCCGGGGGCTACTGTACAAGCGCTGTGAATGTGGATGTGATCAGCGCACCGGTGCCGCGATCCAGAAGCAATGGCGCCAGGCAATGACACCGCGGCCAGGCTGTGAACACCTGAGCGAAGAACCGGAACAACCGAACGAACCCGCGCCGGTGCTGGATTCAGAACCGGAAGAGACAACCGAACCAGAACCGGAACAACAACCGAAACCAGAACCGGAACAACCGCAGACACAACCGAAAAAAGCCGCGGCCGCTGGTTCGTTCATGCCTGTTTTTGCGGGCCTGCTGGCCGTTGGCCTTTTCATTTTAACCAAGGGCGGTGGCGGGCCGATGGCCTGAATCATTAACCAAAAGGGGTGAACCATGACTGATAAAAAACAACCAGAACAGCAAGACGATTTAACCGAACTGGACAACCTGAAGGAACCGGAAGAGCAACCGGAACCGGGTGATTATGATCCAGGCGCAGACGACGCAGCACAGCAACAGTTAGAGGCAGCAGCAGACGCAGCACAGCAACAGGCTGCAGCATCTGCCATGGTCACCGTGTCAGTGATTGAGGCGGCGTTGTCCATGATGTACCCGGGCGTACAAATTGCCCCTGTACAGAAGCAGGCCATTATCCAAAAGTTGGCACCTGTGCTGATGAAATATAACGCGGGTGGAATGCCACCCTGGATGGCAGCCTACAAAGAAGAGCTGGAACTTGCCGGTGCTGTTGGCCTTGCCGGGTTTGCCGTTTGGCAACAGATTAAGGCGATGAAAGCCAAGGAAGTGAAAGAGGCAGCAGAGGGGGCGGCAGATGGCAAAGAACCCGAACCCCAAGCTGCCTAATGAACACACGTTGTATGTCGGCAAGTCCGGCACAGGTAAAAGCCAGGCACTGAAACAGAACAGCGCGGCCCCTGGTCGCGGTGTTCGCTGCCTGTTGTGGGATGAAAGCCACGACCACGACAAGGGAACAACCTACTACGACGACAAAAACAAATTCATTAACGCTGTAAAGCGGGGTGTAAATTCTGGCAGGGGCTTTCGGATTGGCTGGGATGGTGACAGCAGCCCGGAATCATTCGAGTGGTGGGCGGCGGTTGTGTGGGCCGTACTGGATGGCAAAAAGCCAACCTATGTGGTTATCGAAGAGCTGGCCCAGGCGGTTGAAACCGTGGGGCGTGCGGCACCGAATCTGCGGAAGTTATTTAACCAGGGGAGAAAGTACGGGGCGCGCATTCATGCAGTGACGCAACGACCGCAAGAGATACCCAAAACGGTATATGACCAGTGCGGGCGCTTTTGGATCGGCGGCCAGAAGGGGCCGAATATTAAAAAATTTGCCGAACTGCTGGACGTTCCACTGGATGAAGTCCGGCAATTAATGCCGTTGCAGTTCTGGTATCTGGACGAAACAAGCGGCCAGCAAGCTGAAAAACACCAGCTGAAATATAAAAATTGAACCTATAGGTTCCCACACTAAAAAGCGCTGGATTAATCCGGCGCTTTTTTCTTTTCTGAAAGGGCAAATTAACAATTACCCAGACGGGAAGGTAAGCAATGAAAAACATTAACTGGGCAACCGTGGGCGTTGCCGTTCTGATCGTTGTAGCACTGAACAAGCTGCCGCAGACCAAGCAACTGGTAAACGGCTAAGCGCTGTTTTTCTGAGTAACTAACGAAGGGATAACAGCCGATGCTGCATATCAAAGTTCCAAAGAAGAACACCCCAGTACCAGGCACTCAGTTTGCCTTGCGTCCGGCAATCGGCCCGACCTATGAGGTGTTTTTCTTATACCTGAAAAACGGCCTGACACTGGCGCACCTGAAAAACATTAAAGTTGAAGTGCGCGGTAAGCCTATCTGGTCGCTCAAAGATGGCGAACAACTGCAGGCGCTGAATGCGCACTATGGTCGCCCACTATCTGACCGTGAAGACGTTCTGGCTTTCTGGTTCTACCGTCCGGAATTGAACAAAATTGAAGAGCGTAAAAACTTTGCGCTGGGCACCGGTGACGTGGACACCCTTGCCATTGTGATGGATATCGATGCTGCAGCACCTGCCGCCGGAGATATCGATATCAAGGCGCGCACTACTGCCCGTCGTGACCTTGGTGTGATAACAAAAATCAAGCAATACCCGCAGACTTTCGCCCAGGGCGGTGAACAGGATATCGCTGACATTCCGACGCGTTCCGCTGCCATTGCTGGCATGCACCTGCAGACTGCAGATGTTGCCGCCATGCGCCTGGAACTGGACAGCCTGAAAGTGGTTGAAGGTTCAACCGGAGAGCTGCACGACGCGTATGCAGAGTGGGTGAAAGCACAAACCGGTTTTGCTCACATGTCATTCATTGGACGCGGCTCTCAGTATGACGCGCTCATTACTGAAGGTGTGCAGGATTTCCGTCTTACCATTGACCTGGATAACGCGGCAACTTTTCCGCTGGTTGTTGAATATTTCGACAGCTATGCCGGACTGTAAGGGGGCCTTATGAGTTGGTGGGATAAAGCATACCGGGAGGTTGGCGGCGCTGCTGACCGTATTCTTGAGGCGTACACAGATGCGGAAGTGGCTAAGGCTTCAAGCTTCGTCAATGCTCATGCTGAACAGGTCGCGGCCCGCCATGTTTCTGAGGTGGAATATCAGAACCAGGGCGATCCGATTTCTGTGAAGCCTGCCACCCAACGGCGTGAACTTGTCGGAGAAACGCCGAAAGATTCGGCGGTGATCGACAAAAAAATGCTGTATATCGGCGGCGGTGCCCTGGTGCTTATTGCGCTGGTCGGAATTGCCATGGCCAGCAAGCGATAGGGGGCTAAATGGTTCCAGGTATCAGCACCGGCGGCGGTGGCATTCAGAGTAGTTCCAGTGCCTCTGCCACGTCCGGAAACAGCGGCAATACCGAAACGAGCAGCGCGGATCGAGTATCCAAGCAGTTTATTAATATCGGTACCCAGGGAGCGGCCGGGCTGGATTTAGCCAGCTATCTGCAGTCTACCAACGCCGGGTTTTATGACGCGATTAAAGGCGAGCAACAGGCGGAAAGTGGCCGGGATAAATATTTACCCTATGTCGCTTTGGCGGTTGTCGCTGTGCTGGGTATCGGTTTTATGATGAAGCGGGGGCGCTAACGTGGGTTTATTCGGCGGCGGCAACAGCAAATCAAACACCGAAAATTACAACATCGGCACAGACAGCGCTGCAGAAAACAACTCTGGCGCGATTTCATACGGCGGGAACGTCAACTATGTGACAACAGACGCCGGAGCGGTGGCGGCGGGAACATCTGTTGCAAATAACGCTTTGTTGGCCAATAACGACGCGGTGCGGGCGGCCCTGGATGCGTCCGGGGCAATGTCAAAGGATGCGTTTAATTTTGGCAGCAAGGCGCTGGACAGTAATTCGTCTGTGATCGATAGCCTGGTCAACTTTACTGACCAGGTATTGATCAATGGAGCCANCGCCACATCTGAGGCGCTGGGCTTTGCCAAAAACATGAGNACAAGCGAAAGCACAAACACGGCTGAGTTAATGGTCAAAGCNATGACCGTGCTGGGAGTNGTTGCCGTGCTGGGTTTTATTTTAAGCCGGGGTAAATAATGAAGCTGCTTCTCAATNTTCCATTAAAGGCGGGCATNCCGTTNCAGATCGGCCGCGGTCGTTTTGTGCGCCTGCTGGAAGCCGCTTTTCCGGTTGCAATCGAAACTCAGACACTGGAACAGAAGGACAATAAAAACGGCGACCTTTTGGCCAATGTCGGCGCAGAATTTCCGCTGTTTGAGTCTGCGATGATTACTAGCGAATCTGACCAGACCATTACCTTGGCTTATTCAGAACTCGCGATCTATGACAACCGGTTGGGCGTGAATGGCAACCTGGTAATTGAGTCTATTTCCCGCGGTGCTTCTGAAATTGCCATTAATGAATACCCACTGACAGCAGGAACGCGCGTGCAAATCATGGCGCCAGATGCCCGCCGGCGGACGGCCTTAGTCACAACAGAAACAACGGCTTCTGTTTATGTCGACGGCGTAGCAACAGCAGGGTTTACGGTAGACGGCGTGCTTGAACATGAGTGCACAGCAGAATTATGGGTTGAATCAGCATCGGATCAAAACGTAACTGTGATGGAGTACTTGAACTGATGGCCGGTTATGCGCCGCGAAAGTTTGACCCGGAGCGAGCAGAGCTGATATGGACGGGTGATGCTGGGGCAATAAATATAGTTAACTTAAAAAATGGGTTTTACCGTTTTCATACGTGGGATAGCTCAGGAGCACACAATGTCGTGACGCTTTACATAAATCCAACAGAAGATTGGGACGATGTAATCACGATCCATGGTGATGCTTTTTTGGAAGTATCTATCAGCTATGCATTTGACACCAAAAGAGTAATGCTGCGCGGCAGGGGTGGAAGCCCTGACGCAACCACCGCAAATGCAGTTTNTATTCGTGATATATGGCGAGTCGGATAATGTTTATTCAGTACGAAGAAAAAAGTAAAAGAATCACCAGCTTTCAGGTTTTCCCATCTGATAATTGTTTTTTATTTTCAGGGCAGGTCGGCACGTCGAATTACATCTGCGAAAAGGTAAGCGATGATAATCACGAAGCTCTGTCAGTAGCCCGTGACATGAATCACCCGCTGTACTTCATTGGCGGCAGTATTACAGAGGTAGGCCCGGGCTAAGCCTGGCCGGGTTCGCGTGAATCGTAACTATTTAATAGGGGCTGCCATTTTGGTTTTATTGATTGCTGGTGCAAAGAAAACACTCAGTTCAACCGTTCGCGGAATCCGGAATAAGAACCCCGGCAATATCCGCGACAAAGGGCAAAACACTTGGGAAGGCCAGAACGGGAATGATGGAGATTTTGCAATTTTCATTTCTCCGGAATTTGGTATTCGTGCTTTAGCACGCCTGCTGATGAACTACGAAAGCCTTTATGGTTTGAACACCGTAGCCGGAATTATTTCCCGATATGCGCCAAGCACTGAAAACAACACTGGCGCTTATGTATCGAGTGTGGCCAGTGCTCTGGGTGTTGATCCAGACACCAGTTTCTCGGTAGTCGCTAAACTCCCGGAGCTGGTTAAGGCCATTATCAAACACGAAAACGGGCAGCAGCCGTACAGTGATGACCTGATTAATACAGGAATCGATATGGCGGTATCGGGGTTTGCTTATGCTTAAGAACATCACACCAGCGCAGATAACCCTGATTAAGTACGCAGCTTTGGGGCTGGCTGCCTGGTGGGTATACAGCAAAGTTACGTCACTGGGCAAAGAAGCTGCAGAAGTAGCGCAGACGAAACTTAACCCTATGAGCCGTGAAAACCTGATAAACCAGGCTGCGGAAAACATTGTTGGCGAAGACCGGTTATACAATGCCGCCGAAGGTGTATTCGATACGATAGACAGCATTGCAGAGTTTTTCGGTAGTGAAACCGGAATTAACGGGATCAAGGGAACGAACGCAGAGCAGGGGGCGCGGCTGCGCCAGGGCGGGCCTAGACCAGGGCCGGATATTCCAATTTTTAACCAGGTAGCACAATGAACAATAAATTCATTTCTCAGGTAGCGGCGGCTGTCATTGCTGCGATTGTCTCGCACTATGTCACCAAGGCACTGACCGACAGCCAAAAGGTAAAAGTACAGTGAAAATGAAACTTATCCTGGCAGCGCTGAAAATGCGCCAGCTTATGAAGAACAAAAAACACCCGCGTACCCGCTTCGCTCTGGGTATGGCTGCTGTAGTTGGTACCAGTTTGCTGGGCATCACTCTGTCACCTGAACAGGTGGGCGCTATCGTCGACACTGGCACGCAGTTGATCCAGGGCTGATGGACGGGCTTTTACAATACCTGCAGGCCGGTGGTGATGTGGGAATATGGGTGGCGGTGGCCGGGCTTTGGCGCCTGGATCGTCGCCTGTTTGCTCTGGAGATTATGCAAGGCAAAAACTAACCGGTACTATTGTTCCTCAACTCATTAAAAGGGAACGATAATGAAAGCACCTTTCCTGATGGCCGTCCTGGCCGTTTCTTTAACCGCATGCGGTGGCGGTTCCTCTTCCAGCTCTTCCAATTCAGAAACAGACCAGTTTACCCAGGCGCTTTCGCTCTGCGGCAATGGTCAGCCTTTGCCAGTCGCTGAGGGTGCCTTTGTCTATGATGATGATCAGCNTTATGTNCTGGAACCGACAGACAGCNGCGCAACCGTTGAAATCCAGGACAGCGGCAGCCGCGTCTGTATNACTGATGATCTGGCAGGCGTTGGCACNACGGGAACCGATAACGCNGCGTATGTGAACGGCGACGCGGATCAGGTCATAATNACGGGTGACGGTAACCTGTTTGTGATCTGGGGAGACGTTGCCGCGATGGATATCGAGGGCAACAACAACCGGGTTTACCTGCAGTCGGTCGCAACCTATGATGACCAGGGAACCGGCAATTCTGTACAAAATATCAGCAATTTCAGCTTTTCTAATTGATAACTGAAATCCGATAGAAAAAACTCCTCAGAACAAAATGTTATAAAAANCAGATTGACCGCCAGTCNAGTGCNGAACCCNNNAATGGGGCAAAAGCGCCGGCTGGCGGCGGAAGTATCCAGCTTTGATAATTCCGATAATTGATATTATCGGAACAAGTNNAATNNAAGNAAAAACGGGCGCTGTGGCCCGNTTTCTCNGNTTGTNCTGCCNGGCTCTGAATNCATNATCAGAACTCNACGTCCTGCATCAGNATATNANGCCCGGGATTTCCCTAGCATCACGNCCCCGATTNAAAGCTTTGGCAAAACCTCAGTCAGGCTGAGCNANGAAATCCTGAGTTNCGGTTTCNCCACTGACCANAGTCACATTGGCTGAGCCATTAAACATGATCTCNTCAACNGCTTCNGGGNCATCTTCAGCATTCTGACAGGTATACGCCAGCGTATAGTCTCCGACAGGCATAAAGCCCAGTTCATANGTGTATGCTGCNGNCNCAGTGTCGTAGCTCACCAGAGCTGTNGTCAGNGGATCNGTTTCTGCNCCTGAGGTATCCGCCAGGGTCGCATCCGTACCNGTAAAAGCGTAAACCGCACCATCATTGATACTGGCATCAGCGCAGGTTTCGGTGATCAGGTTGCCATCAATGGTGCCGGTGATCGTGCCNTATTGNGCATTATCAATCAGACGCAGCGCTGGGTTCAGNTTTATGCCNTCCTGACCATTCGGGTTGGTCAGGGATTTGCGCAGATCAAAATCAATNGTGAAATCGGTTGTNGTGCCNGCCATAACNGTAAANCCGCTGACCAGCTGCAGCCCGCGCTGGGAGCCACTTGGCACATAGATCTCGGTCTGAGCGCCATTATCATCCGTCAGATAGGAATCCATCACACCATCCTGCTCCGCGCTGACCATCAGGCGAACCCAGTTGTAGTCGCCCGCCGGCACTTCATAGTCATCCAGAATGCCTTCTGATCGGCTGCCTTGCAGGGCTAACAGGTCAATCTGCTTTGGCTCATCAAACAGAATCTCNATTTCGCTGCCGCCNGANGGTTTCAGNGCGACACCNGTAAAGGTNACAACCACGCNGGTTGCGCTGTCTACCGGNGCATCNGTAACGGCAACGCTGACGGTGCCGGTGCCGGTATCGCCGGATGAACTACTGCTGCTACTGCCGCAGCCGGCAAGAATCAGTGGTGACGCCAGCAGCGTGGCCAGGAGTGTTTTCGGTGNTCTTAAATGTGCTTTCAAATNCGCGTTCAAATGTGTACTCATAGTGCTCATCCTCAGTTTCACGAATGCATTTATCGGCCTGNTNATCAGGCTTTTTTTTGTAATGNCTGAGATAACTGACTGATAATTCTACGTAAAAGTGCCCGGGGNTTNTGTTNCNCNTNNTGTCTGANTCCAGCTCTGTGGCTGTAAAACGNCCGTTCTGAAANATNTCAGAAATGTCCAATCTGAAAATNACTNNANTTTTNNTTTAANCNATATANTTCAATANCTTATAANANATAGATAAAGCTACTTCTTGNTNNTTTATNGTGANANANATGGCGTAATTCGCCTNATCTGACGNCNNNTTTGTTTGTAAAGAAATGCACGAAAGGGTTAACAGNGTCACACNATNTGGCATATATTTCCGATAATTTGANANTNCCTGTNAANATGCACCGCGTAACGGCAAAGACATCCATTTAATGAATCCACATCTGAAGTCAGCCCCCCGNCCACTNATTGATCAGCTCGAACATCTGGGTAATCCNCTNACTGCTGCGCGCTCGGTTATCAAANGNAATCCGGACATCAATCTTATCGCNGGCGCNTTTGAAGATCTGATTCACAGNTTCAGCTTTCTGGTCAGCTACAACGGCAGCNGCGCGACGTTTAACAGCTACCGCCGGGAAGTTGAGCGTCTGCTGCAATGGTGCTGGCTTGTGCGCGGCGTTGGCCTGGGTGAGCTGCGCCGTCAGGATCTGGAGGAATACGTTCACTTCTGCCAGTCCCCTCCTGCTGCCTGGATCGGNACTAAGCAGGTAGCCCGNTTTAAGAACAAGCAAGGCGAACGNGAGGTTAACCCCGATTGGCGCCCTTTCGTTAAAAAACCGGACTCCCANACAGGAACCGGATTTGCCCTGTCNCAAAAAAGTCTGCAGGCCCTGTTTGCGGTACTGTCGACCTACTTCAATTACCTGTTGCAGGAAGATTACCTGCGCATTAATCCGGTNGCNCTGATCCGCCAGAAGAGTAAATTCCTGCAGAAACACGCCTATCAGGAGCCGGTGCGCCGCCTGTCNAATCTGCAGTGGGACTTTATCCTTGAAACTGTCGAGCAGATGGCGGCTGACAANCCCACAGAGCACGAACGCTCACTGTTTGTGATGCGNCTGCTGTTTGGTATGTACCTGCGGATATCGGAACTGGTCGCCGATGAGCGCTCTACTCCGGTAATGGGTGATTTTCATACCGATGCAGACGGTAACTGGTGGCTGAGAGTGGTTGGTAAGGGCAATAAAGCGAGACTGGTNACNGTATCTGATGACATGCTGGCTGCTTTGCGTCGCTACCGCGAGTTTCTGCANNTGTCACGCTACCCGTATGTTGGCGAGCAAACGCCNCTGGTACCCAAAATCAAAGGACGGGGNCCGGTGACCAGCACCCGCCAGATCCGTTANCTGGTGCAGCGCTGTTTTGATGCTGCCTTTGCCAGNATGCGCAGCAAAGGTCTGGAAGATGAAGCGCAGGAGCTGAANGTCGCCACTGTGCACTGGCTGCGCCATACCGGCATTTCTGAGGATGTTAAATTTCGCCCGAAAGAGCACGTTAAAGAAGATGCNGGNCACGCCAGCATGGCAACCACNGACCGCTACATTGATACCGANNTGCGCGAACGTCANGCCAGTGCGCGCTATAAAAAGCTCAANCCAGAGCTGTNAGTCAGCCCCCTTNGGCNNGTGAACACAAAACCTTCGGACACAAAGCTTTCGGACAAAAAAGCCGGGGAANCCCCGGCAAAGNTACTGATGAGGAGAGATCGGATTAATGCATGTACTGGCCNCCATTGGCTGAGATATTGGCNCCGGTAATAAAACCTGCTGCGTCTGCCGCCAGGAAGCTCACCACCCGGGCAATNTCCTCAGGNGTACCAAAGCGNCCAACCGGGATNCCCTGNTTAATCTGCTCACGGATATCTTCCGGCACATCCATGATCATNCTGGTNGCGATATAGCCCGGGGAAACGGTATTCACGGTAATGCCTTTNCTGGCCACNTCCTGAGCAACNGCCTTGGTNAAACCATACATGCCCGCCTTNGCGGCTGAATAGTTGGCCTGNCCAAACTGACCTTTCTCACCATTAATGGATGAGATATTGATGATCCGGCCCCATTTCTTTTCCAGCATGTCGTTAATAACNTGNCGGGTCATATGNAAGACCGAGGTCAGGTTGGTTTCGATNACGTCNTGCCAGTGNTCTTTNCTCATGCGCTTGAGNGTGGTGTCGCGGGTNATACCACCATTATTGACCAGCACATCGATACTGCCGAAATCCTTGCGGATNCCAGCGACACAGGCTTCCGATCCATCCCAGTCACGNATATTGCCGAANGCCAGNGCGATGTCATACCCNGCCTCCTTCATNTCNGCCTGCCAGGCCTGCGCCTTTTCATGACTNCCNCCATGGTAGTAGCCGGCCACGACCTGATAGCCGTCGTCCGTCAGTTGTTTGCAGATTGCTGTGCCGATACCACCGGTACCACCGGTTACAAGTGCAATACGTTTTGNCATTCCCTTCTCCTTGTCAGGTATTCAGTAAACTGATTCCGNGAGCAGCCGTCTGACTGCACCGGCCAGGCANCTNTCAAGCCAGGCGCCTATCAAGCCANGCACCTACCAAGAAAGTAGAGTTATGTGACGTTTGCACGATTCGNTTCNNGCAGATCAGACTATTTACCTATTCAGCNGTCTGGCCATTCGGATCATTTCCTGACTGGCTTGACCTGTGGGTGCCAGATTCGCTGCTTTGCTATATAATCTGCGCCCTTTTTCCGCCAACCGTCCGGCACTCGTTTCCATGAAGTTCGTAATCAAGCTGTTNCCCGAAATCACCATCAAATCCACCAGTGTGCGCAAGCAGATGACCAAGGTACTGCGTCAGAACCTGCAGAACCTCTTCCGCCGCCACAGTATTTCTGCGGATGTNCAGAATCGCTGGGACAGTCTGGTGGTCGTGGTGAANGCCGATGACGAAGCAACCCGCCGCCAGAGNATTCAGATTCTNTCGCANACGCCGGGCATCGCCGCTGTTCTGGAAATCATCGAACACCCGTTCTCAACNCTGGACGACGCTTATCAGCTGGTGCGTGATGCCTACCGNGAGCGTGTGGCCGGCAAGACTTTCTGTGTNCGNATCAAGCGCGCCGGNCAGCATGACTTNACCTCGCATCAGGCNGAGATCTATATGGGCGGCGGNATTCTCAAAGAAACCGATGCCANNNCTGTTTCGCTGCANGCGCCGGAAGTGACAGTNCGGGCTGAAATCCGTAATGACAAACTGCAGATTGNTGAGAACACCATCAAAGGTCTCGGCGGCTACCCGCTGGGCAGTCAGGGCGAAGTGCTGTCACTGATTTCAGGTGGCTTTGACTCTACCGTGGCCAGTTACCTGATGACCCGTCGCGGCCTCAAGACGCACTTCTGCTTCTTTAACCTAGGCGGCAGCGCGCACGAAATTGGCGTTAAGCAGGTTTCTCACTACCTGTGGAACACATACAGCGAAAGTCATCGGGTTAAATTTGTTACCGTGCCGTTTGAAGGCGTCGTGGAAGAGATTCTGAAAAACGTCGATACCAGCCAGATGGGTGTCGTACTCAAGCGCATGATGCTGCGCGCCGCCTCCCATGTCGCCAATGAACTGAATCTGCCCGCACTGGTGACCGGTGAAGCGGTTGCTCAGGTAGCCAGTCAAACCATTACCAACCTGGCTGTCATTGATCAGGTGTCCGATCACATGGTGCTGCGCCCGCTGGCAGCCATGGATAAACAGGAAATCATTGATATTGCCCGCCGCATCGGTACCGAGGCCTTCGCCGCCACTATGCCGGAATATTGCGGCGTCATCTCCGTCAATCCAACCACGGTCGGCGATCGCAAGAAAGTTGAAGCGGCGGAAGAGAAATTCGACTTTGCCGTCCTTGAACAGGCACTTAACGATACCGTTTACCAGCGCATTGATAACGTACTGGCCGGAGAAGAATCCGGACTGGATCAGGTTGAACTGGTGACCACACCATCATTGCACGATGTTGTTATCGATATCCGCCACCCAGCGGAAGCGGAAGACGCACCATTAGTGCTGACCAATAACACGGTCGAAACCATTCCTTTCTATGAACTGGATTCGCGCATTGCGGACATTACGCAGAAATATCCTGCTCAGCGCGTTTTACTTTACTGCCAGAAAGGCACCATGAGTAAGATTCACGCCCATCATTTATCCAGCGCCGTTACTGCTGGTATTGGTGTATTAGTGGAATCCTGATCTCATTGTAAAAACAGTGGAGCCGAATATCCCTTTCGGTCTCCTGTTTTTGCAGACCTGTATTTCGAACTTATTTCCAACCTATATTGCGGACCGATATTTGCAGGCCAGATGCAACAGACTGAAGCTGAAAAACAGCAGGTCTGAAATCAGGAGCCTGGAAAATGAAAGAGAGCGCAAGCAAGACCGATCACAAGTCATCGCTCGATGATCCTGTTAAGCCCCGCCAGCGTAACGCATTAAAAAAACGTGACCGGATTCTGTCCGCTGCGCTGGATGTATTTTCTGTGTACGGTCTGCACGGAGCCAGCATGGATCAGATTGCTGCCGTTGCCGATGTTTCCAAAGCCAACCTTTTCTATTATTCCAAAAGCAAAGAACATTTATATTTGTCGGTACTGGAGAGCCTGTTAGACGACTGGCTCGAACCATTAACCCTGTTCAGTATCGAGCAGGAGCCCGCGCAGGCTCTGCGCCACTACGTTCGCACCAAGCTTGAAATTGCCCGCGACCACCCGGCTGAATCACGACTTTTCTGCATGGAAATTGTTCAGGGCGCCCCGCTGCTGAATAAAACCCTGTCTACCTCATTGCGCAATCTGGTCAAAGATAAAAGCACGGTTATCCAGCACTGGATAGACAGTGGCAAGATCCGCAGCATAAGCCCAATGCATCTGATTTTTTCTATCTGGGCAACCACTCAGCACTATTCGGACTTCAGCGCTCAGGTCGAAGCTGTCACTGGCAAAACCCTTGCCGACAAAGAATTTTTCAACACTACACTGGCAAATCTTGAGCGGTTATTGGTCGACAGCATCCTGACCAACTGATTAATTATTGCGCTTTGCTGGTGCTTACAATTTAGTCAGATGCCCGTTATTGGACCAAACGGTCTAACTTTTATTTCGCTTTATTTGCCGAGCCTATGTTTTATGCGGCCTTCAGCCACTTGGCATAAACACTGCCTTAATGTTTTTTTAATCAGCCACCGCATTGGTTGATACGAACGCAAAAGAGGAGTCTTAGTGTGAAACTGGAACAGGTCCCCGTTATCGATCTTCAGCCGTATTTCAGCGGTACGCCGGAAGGTAAAGCCCAGGTTGCCGCCAGCGTTGGTAAAGCCTGCAAAGACATTGGCTTTCTGGTTATTACCAATCACCAGGTACCAAAAGACCTGATGGACCGGATCTACAAAGAAAGCCAGGACTTCTTTAATCTGCCAGTGGAAGAAAAACGCAAAGTCGACCGACCAGCTCCGGAAATGGTACGCGGTTACAGTGCGGTCGCAGAAGAAAGCCTGTCTTACTCACTGGAAGAAGCCGCACCAGGTGATTTAAAAGAATCTTTCTCTGTCGGCCCGATTGATGTTCCTGCCGATGATTACCACACCTGTGCCGAAGCCGGTCCGCATTTCGCACCGAACGTATGGCCGGAAAACAACCCGTCATTTAAGCAGACCTACTCCGACTACTTTGCGGAAATGAGCAGCCTCGCCCGCTCACTGATGCGTCTTTTTGCAATTTCTCTCGATCTGGATGAAAACTTTTTCGACGACAAAATCGACAAAGAAATCAGCATGCTGCGCACGCTGAGCTACCCGGTCGTTAAACCTGAAGATATTGAGAATGGCCAGATGCGTGCCGGCGCGCATTCCGATTACGGTTCACTCACCATTGTAAAACCGGATGATTCCCCCGGTGGCCTGCAGGTGAAAAACTTCAACGGCGAATGGGTCAGCGTGCCGTATGTCGAAGACGCCTTCGTCGTTAATATCGGCGATCTGATGATGAACTGGACCAACGATGAGTGGATTTCAACACTGCACCGCGTGATCAATCCACCCGAAGATATTAACTCCAGCAAGCCACGCCAGTCTGTGGTGTTCTTTCACCAGCCTAATTATGACGCCATTATTGAATGCCTGCCGGGCTGTCTGAAAGAAGGCGAAACAGCCAAGTACCCTCCGATATCCTCTGGCGATCACCTGCTGTCGAAATTCGTTAAACAGACCACCTTTGGTGGCACCAAGGGAGCTGCGTAATGAGTCATCTGTCTTATGTGAATATCTTCGCCAATGACATTGTCGCGCTCAGTGGCTTTTATCGTGACCTGTTTGGTTTCAGGGAGATCCCCGAAATTGAATCACCTATTTTCCGCGGACTGGATACCGGTAAAAGCTGCATTGGCTTTAACGCCCCGGATGCCTATGACCTGCTGAAACTCAGCGACCAGGCCGACACCAAAGGCTGTAAATTCCTGCTCAATATTGACGTTGACTCAAAAGACGAGGTTGACGTTTACGTACCCAAAGCGCTCGAGATGGGAGCGACACTCATCAAGGAACCCTACGAGACTTATTACAACTGGTATCAGGCAGTACTGCTGGATCCGGAAGGCAATGTTTTTCGCATTAACTACATGATGTGAACGCACCGACAAGAAGACAGCAAGAAGACAACAAGAAAATTGATAACCCGTAAAAACCACTAAAAACGCTACTCAGGAAAAACAGATGAAAAAATTTATAAGCGCATTTGCGATTGCATGTTCTTTGTTATTTTTCCAGACGACAAGTCATGCAGAAGGCCTGACCATCAAAGGTGATATGAAAGCAGCCATGCTGTATATCTCCCCGCGTAACGATGGCGGCTGGACTCAGGCTTTCGATGAAGCCCGCCTGAATATGGAAAAAGAGCTCGGCATTAAAATTCAGTACGTGGAAAACGTTGCGGAAGCTGCTTCTGCAATCCGTCCTGTGGTTAAACGTCTGATCCAGCGTGGCGCCAACGTTATTATCGGTACCGCCTTCGGTTACTCCGACACATTCAAAGAACTGTCTGAGGAATATCCGGAAATTGCCTTTCTGAATGCGTCAGGCACCACCAACGGGCCTAACCTGCTTTCTTTCTATGGCCGTACTTATGAAAGTCAGTACCTGTGCGGCATGGCTGCAGCCGCTGCATCTGAGACCGGCAAGCTGGGCTTTGTTGCTGCCAACCCATTTGGTGTTGTGAACTGGACCATCAATGCTTATGAGCTGGGCGCTAAAGCGATGAACCCGGACGCCACCGTGACGGCGGTATACACCGGCGCATGGAATGATCCAACCAAAGAGCGTGCTGCGACTCAGGCTCTGATCGACCAGGGTGCTGATGCAATTGGCCAGCACGTTGACACCCCTACTCCACAGATTGTGGCTCAGGAAAATGGTGTTAAAGGTACTGGTCACCACCGTGATTTCCGTGAATTCGCTCCGGAAGCAACCGTATGTTCTTCTGTTTGGGTATGGGATCGCTTCCTGATCGACGAACTGAAAAAAATCAAAGCCGGCAACTGGATCACCAANCCATACGGCGCTCTGCTGTCTATGGGTGAAGGCGGTACTGATATCGCCTGCTGTGGTAAAGGTGTAGATGCNGAAGAAGAAGCGAAAATTATGGCTGCACGCAAAGCNATNATGGACGGTACNTTCCAGGTTTACGCAGGCCCACTGAAAGACCGTGACGGCAATCTGCGCGTAAAAGAAGGCGAAGTACTTTCTGACGGTGATCTGTGGCAAATGGACTGGTTCATTGACGGGGTGATTACCCAGAAATGAGTAAGCAGAATGCCATTCATCTGNAGGGCGTAAGTAAATCCTTNGACGGATTNTACGCCCTGTCGGAAGCTGCATTCACNGTTAAGTGGGGCGAAGTTCACGCCCTGCTTGGTGAAAACGGCGCGGGTAAATCCACCCTGATGAATATTGTGACCGGCCTCTACGGGCCGGAAACCGGCATAATCAGTATCGACGACAATGAAGTTTCTTTTTCCGGCCCCAGGGATGCGTCCCGGGCCAGAATTGGCATGGTTCACCAGCACTTTAAACTGGTCAGCCCCTTTACCGTTGTTGAGAACGTCATGCTGTCATTGACGGATGTACCGGTTGCACGCAGCTACCGCCAACGACTCGAACAGGTAGCCAAAGATATTATCGCCAAAGGCGAAGAGCTTGGCTTTGCCATTAATCCGTACGCCAATATTTACGAACTGTCCGTCGCTGAACAGCAACGGGTAGAAATCATCAAGGCACTGGTAAGTGGTGCCCGCATTCTGATTCTGGATGAGCCATCGGCTGTGCTCACAGATGCAGAATCTGACAGCCTGCTGTCCACTATGCGCGACTTCGCTGCTGCCGGTGGTGCGGTGGTGCTCGTTACTCATAAAATGAAAGACGTTTTCCGCTTTGCTGACATGGTCACTGTGATGCGTCAGGGGCGCACCATTGAAACCGTCGTCCCTTCATCGGTCAGCAGCGAAGAGCTGATCCGCATGACTGTGGGCGAATCCACCACAGACACAGAATCGACTGAATTTTCTGTCGGCGGTGATACGGCACTCAGCGTCAGCAATCTCTCCTCCCTTCCCGGCTCAGCTCCGGCCGAATTGAACGGCGTTAATTTCCGTGTGGCCAGTGGGCAGATATACGGTATTGCCGGTGTTGGTGGCAATGGCCAGACTGAACTGGCTGACGTACTGATGGGGGTTCGCAGTGACGTCAGCGGTGAAGTTACCCTTGCCGGCAATGCCGATCTGCTGGCAATGAATTTTAAAGACCGCCGCGACTACGGTATTGCCTGCATTCCCGCTGACCGTTATCAGTCAGCACTGGGGGCACAGATGAGCGTCAGTGAAAACTTTGCTCTGGGCAGAATTCTGAATGGTGATTACGGTTCCGTATGGTTTCTTAATCGCAGCAAACTCGATGCTGAAGCCAGCGCAGCAGTGAAAGAATATGACGTTCAGGGAGTGCGCTCCATGCGCCAGAAGGCGGCCCTGCTTTCTGGTGGTAACGCGCAGAAACTCGTTATCGCCAGGGAATTCAGCCACGCGCCATCACTGGTGCTGGTACACAGCCCATCCCGGGGGCTGGATGTGAAAGCCAGTCAGGCGGTACGCAAAAAATTGATTGAGGCCCGCGATGCCGGAGCCGCCGTCCTTCTGATCAGTGAGGATCTGGACGAAATTCTTAAACTTTCCGATCGTATTGGGGTGATGTCCGGCGGGGCTATTGTCGCCGAGTTTGATCAGCCCGCCGACAGGCATGCGATTGGTGAGGCAATGGTGAACCATGTTTAAAGCGCTTAACCCTGCGCCGCTATCTGCCTGGAAGTTTTCTGTCGAACTGAGACAGGAAATGGCGTGGTACTGGCAAGCTCTTATCATCACTCTGTCGCTGCTGTTTGGTATGTTTATCTGTGCCTTAATTCTTATGGCCGCAGGTGTACCTGGCGCAGAGCTGTTAAACGAATTTATCGTTTTTACCCTGTTTGATGTCAGTAGTCTGAAATCCGTACTGTTTCAGGCCGCACCTCTGGCTATGGTCGGCCTCGCCGGCAGCCTCGCGTTCCGCGCACGCTTCTGGAATCTGGGCCTTGAAGGCCAGATGATTTTCGGAGCGATCGGAGCAACCGCAGTTACTATGTTTGATATCGGGCCTGAGTCACTGCGTTTGGTCACCATGATTATTGCGGCCATGCTGTTTGGTCTGATGTGGGCAATTTTTCCGGTCTTCATTAAATTAAAGTGGGACGTTAACGAAATCGTTTCCACCCTGATGCTGAACTATGTTGCGGTTAACTTCCTGCTGCATCTGCTTTATGGCAGCTGGAAAGATCCCGGTAGCTCCTTCCCCTACTCGCCTGTCTATCAGGACTTTGAACGCATTCCGGATATATTCAACGGCATCAGCCTGTCGGTGTTTGTCGCGCTGGGGATTTCCTTGCTGGTGCTGTGGTTCGTATCCATTGCACGTTCATCGCTTTATCTTAAGTTTGTCGATAAGAGTCCTTCCGTGGCTGGCGCTGCCGGCATCCCGGTTAAAAAAATGATTTTATTTACCGTACTGTTCTCGGGCGCACTGGCCGGGCTGGCTGGTGTTATGGTGACGGCGGGACAGGAGGGTCGTCTTACG
Organism: Oceanospirillaceae bacterium; assembly: GCA_002706025.1. GTDB lineage: Bacteria > Pseudomonadota > Gammaproteobacteria > Pseudomonadales > Oceanobacteraceae > Venatoribacter. The sequence continues at coordinate 29,305 of PAJK01000041.1, read as the reverse complement.
CACTCCTTCTTTGCCGGTTACGGCTTCTCCGGCATTCTGATTGCTTTTCTTGCCCGAAATAACGCGCTGGCAGCCATTGCTACGGCATTTCTCATTGCTCTGCTTTATATCGCTGGTCAAAGCCTGCAGGTGTTCTATCAGATACCTTTTGCCATGGTGCAGCTGATTCAGGCCATTCTGGTGATCTGCGTGGCATCGTCGGATTTCTTTATCCGCCACCGGGTAAAACGTCTTAACAGCGGAGGAGCCAGTTGATGGATATTATTGCAAGCTGGATTGGCAACATCCCGGAGTTTGCTGTGCCTTTCGCCCTGGCAGCGTTAGGGCTGATTATTATGGAACGTTCGGGTGTGCTGGCGCTGGGCGCTGAAGGCCTGATGCTGATTGGTGCCCTGTCCGGTATCGGCGCCTACATCATGACCGAACAAACCGGCGTGGCCTTATTGGCGGCGATGTTTTTCGCCTCGGTTGTGTCTTTGCTGTTTGCCTTTATGGTTCTGGTGTTGCGCATTAATCAGGTAGTGTCCGGACTGGTGCTGGTGTTTTTCTGTCAGGGCCTGTCGGCGTTAATCGGAACGCTCGCAGACTGGACCAATCATCCTGTTCCCGGATTGCCGGATCTGAGCGTCTGGTTATTATCTGATCTGCCGGTTATTGGCGGTGTGTTCTCGCAAAATCTGGTGGTCTACGCCACGCCGGTTATTTTTGCACTGGTTACTTACTTTATGTTCCGCACTGGTCAGGGTCTGCGCCTGCGTGCTGTTGGTGAAAATCCACAGGCCGCTGAAGCCGCTGGTGTTCCGGTTATTATGTACCGTCTGCTGGCAATTCTGGCAGGCTCTGCCCTGATCGGCCTGGCTGGCGCGTTTATTTCGGTGCTAAGCACAAAAATGTGGATCGCCAATATGGTTGGTGGGCGCGGCTGGATTGCAGTCGCCTTGGTTATCTTTGCCCGCTGGTCACCGTGGAAAGCACTGGCTGGCGCGGTACTGTTTGGCTGTATTGAAGCCCTGATCCCACAGCTGGCAGCGTCCGGCATCCGTTTACCTCAGTACTTTGTTTATATGACACCGTACGTGGTAACACTGGCGGTTATGATTGCGGTAGCGGTTAATAAAAAAGGCATTTCTTCACAACCTGGCGCCCTTGGTTTGCCTTATGTGAAAGAAGAACGAACCTAGATTGAAGATTGACTGATCGAATAACATCTGAAATCAAACCCGCAAAATCAAGATAAATAAAAAGGGCCTGTTGGCCCTTTTTATTTATCTGCGCTTGTTTGCTTATAAGCGATTTTCACTCACCCGAATCCGGGCGACTCAGAACTCGGCCCCGAGTTCAAAGCGATACGCCGTCCCCGGAGCGTCGATGTAACCGCTGTCGATGTATTCTGCATTCAATACATTGTTTGCGGCGACAGCCCAGTGCCAGTTTTCCAGTGATTGTTTAAGACCCAGATTCCAGATGCGGTAGCCGTTCTGGTCGTAACGGTTTTCAAATTTATACTGGGAACTCACAGACAGATTCTGCGTAATACCGTAAGCCAGTGACAGAATCGCCTGATGCTCAAACTGCGACTGACTGTAACGTGCCTGAGCATACTGGGTGCTGAAATCCTGAATCAGACGGGTGTACGTCAGACTGGCTTTCTGCAGTCCGTACTGTGCCAGAATGCCGGTAGCATCAGCCTCGATATCAAAGCCTTTGGTATCAATACTTTCAATATTGCGCGAAATAAACGCACTGTCCGCCGCCACTTCTTCTGCAGTACGGGTGTAATCAATCGCGTTGGTTGTTTCCCGTTTGAATACTGCAGCACGGGTCAGGATGCCTGCCAGATTCAGGCGTGCTCCCACTTCATAGCTGTCAGTTTCTTCAGCTTTAACGTCAGGGTTACCCTGATTTGCACGCTGATTCAGATACAGGTCATTCATGGTCGGTAAGCGGGCGCTTTTGCCGGCATTGGCGTAAATCTGCTGATTACCGATTGGCAAGGTGATTCCGGCAACCGGCAGGAAATAGGAGTCGCCGCCATCATAATCCAGATACGACACACTACCCGCCAGCTGCACAACATCGAGATCATAACTGGCGCTGGCGAATACACTGTTGTATTCCCGCTCGTGTTTGTTGTTCAGCACAGAGGTGCTGTCGATGTCTTCTTTATTGTACTCATAGCCGAGAGTCAGCTGGTTGTTCAGATGAGCACGCAAACGCGCCTGCCAGGCGTTGGTCTGATGCACTGACGGTGCATAGGCCATATAGAAAAATTCATCGTCGTGCTGGCGCCAGTTGATGGCTGCGTCCAGCTTCAGCAGATCATTTACACGCTGCTCATGGGTCGCATACACATGACGTTGAATAGTGTTCTCGTTAGCGCGGGCATCCGGACCTGCATAAAAACCCTGGGCACCAAAGCCCTTGTCGATATAGCCAAGACCCAGCACCGTGGTATGGGTATCGTTGCTGTGCACCATACGGTAATTGCCCTGCTGGATGGTGTAATCCAGATCAGCGCCTTTTATGTAGGAATCAGACGTCTGCTGCGCTGCAGACAGAAAGTGACTCCAGTTGCCGCTTGTTTTGCCCACTGACACCATGGCGCGGTCATAGTCTTTACTGCCGGCTTCCAGCTGCGCTTTGGCACTGCGGCCGTCAACCGACTTGCGGGTCACCAGGTTAATTACACCAGCATTACCGTTCGGTCCGTATTGACCAGCACCCGGACCGCGCACAATCTCAATGCGTTCTATGTCTTCCAGTACGATGGGCAGATCGAAATTATGATGCCCGCTTTGCGGGTCATTCATACGCACGCCATCGACCAGAATCAGTGTCTGCTCATAGCTGGCACCGCGGATACCGAGATCCACCTGAGTGCCGCTGCTGCCGCGTTGACGCACATCCAGGCCGCTCACCCATTCAAGGGCATCGGCGATATTGGTGACCGGCAGCAGATCGATATCACTGCGGTCCAGTACATCAACAGCAAAAGCCTGCTCTGCTACCGGCTGATCGAACAGCTGGCCGGTAATCTGCTGAGTGTCCAGTTCAATGGCTTTCGCCTGACTGCTGATCAGAACAGATACAACGGCAGTGCTCAATAACAGTGGTTTAGTGACAACATTTACTGAAGCCATAGTCTTTGGTGTTTGCTGATGGATATCGGCGTGCATAATTCTCTCTTTATTATCTGAGACTGCTGACGCAACTGCGTCAGCAGTCTCTTATCAGATGTATTCTGAGGGTGAAATCTAATGCGCGCAGTCTAGGTGCGGTGCCGCAACCAGTAAATCACCATGGCGTACCCCGGTTGTCACCAGATCAAAATTTAACCAGCAGTTAACATGACTGACCTCGCCGCCTGTGGCTGGTATCATTCGCCCCCAGATTTTGTTCAGTACGGCGCTGAAGTCCTTCGCGTGAATATTCGCCACATGACAAGCCGCCGACCGACAATCCATCACACAACAGCCCGCCGGTCACGCCACAGGGTGTGATTCTGCATTGCCATCAGGATTCGATATGACCACCATCATGAGCTTCAACATCAATGGCGTACGCGCCCGTCCTCACCAGTTACAGGCCATCAAAGACGGTCTTGATCCGGATGTGATCGGTCTGCAGGAAACCAAGGTTCACGATGAACAGTTCCCGCTGGCGGACATTGAGGCGCTGGGCTATCACGTGGAATATTTTGGTCAGAAAAGTCATTACGGTGTCGCCCTGCTGAGCAAAACAGCCCCTGTGTTTGTGCAGAAAGGCTGGCCGTGGGACGACGACGATGCGCAGAAACGTCTGATTCATGCACGCCATGAAATTAACGGCAAAGTCTGGAACGTACTGAATGGTTATTTCCCGCAGGGAGAAAGCCGTGATCACGAAACCAAATTCCCTGCGAAAGAAAAGTTCTACGCGGACCTGCTGCGTTATCTGAACGAATCTTTCACCGCTGATGATCGTGTCATCGTCATGGGTGACCTGAATATTTCACCGGAAGATACCGATATCGGTATTGGCGAGGCCAACGCCAAACGCTGGCTTAAAACCGGTAAGTGCTCCTTCCTGCCAGAGGAACGTGAATGGTATCAGGATCTGCTGGCCTGGGGCCTGCAGGACACCTACCGCAAGCTTTACCCGCAAAGCAGTGAGCTTTTCAGCTGGTTTGATTACCGCTCAAAAGGTTTTGATGACGAGCCTAAGCGCGGACTGCGTATCGACCATATTCTGGCTACCGCACCTGTGTATGAAGAATGCGTTGCAGCCGGTATCAGCTACGACATCCGCGGCATGGAAAAACCATCGGATCACGCACCGATCTGGTCGCAGTTTAAATAATTGCCGGTAGATGACAGACGTAAAAAAGGCGATCAGATGATCGCCTTTTTTTATTTCTGCACACTTCTGTGCATAAAACCTTAATCAGCTTTGCGGATATTCTTCCATTGCGTTGATGTATTCCAGCCAGGAGCGCGCGTTACCGGCAGAATCCGCCAGCGTCAGTGCCTGCTGAAAATAACGTCGTGCCGCCTTCAGATCGTTGAGTTCTGTTGCTGAACGTCCCGCCAGCAACAAAGCCCGGCCTTTATCATCGTCATCCAGACCTTTTTCAATCGCATCCAGCGCAATGGTCATACAGGCTTTAAAATCACTGTTCTGCTCTTTCAGCTGCGCTGCCCGCAGAATCAGTTTGCCGTCTTCAAGAAATTTACTGGCACTGAGCATAGCTTCGGCTGCTTTATCGCGCTCGCGGCCCTGTTGCCATGCGGCAGCCAGCAGCTTCCAGTGTTTGTCATTCAGCTCAAGGTCGCCATTGTTCAGATGCTTCTGCAGAATGCGTCCGGCACGCTCCGGGATATTCTGATTAATCAGCAACTGCACTAACAGAATAATGCTGTCAGGTTTGGTGATATAACCACCGGCGTAACCCAGCTCCAGCGACGCCAGCGCTTTATCAAAGCGCTGCAGAATCTGATATACCCCCACCTGCTGCTGCCAGTAGTCTTCACGCTGCGGATTAATACGCAGCAGATCATCCAGCACAGCGGCCGTCTCTTTGTATTGCTTCAGCTGGTAATGCGCTGACATTAACATCTGCAGCCAGTTTTCTTTCGGGCTGTTCCCCTTTTCCTTTTCGCGCTTAATGGCTTCGCGCAGCAAAGGAATGGATGCTGCGTATTCCTTATTTACCTGATGCGCAGTCGCCAGGGTAATAAAAGTAACTGGTGGAATAATATAGGCGGCATCCGGATTTTGCTGTTTGGCATCGCCTTCCTGTTTGCGCGCGAGGTCAAAACGTGGCTGTAATTCTTTTACGGCCTGGGCGTACTTTTCCTGCGCCAGCAGCAGCTGGGCAACCGTGGTGGAAAGATTAATGGTCTGCTGGTCGGTTAAAGCATCCAGTGCCAGAGATTTCTGAAACCAGCCAACGGCTTTATTCTGCTGATCACGGCTCAGTTCCAGCTGACCATAAACCTGATAGGCCAGAGCCAGACCAAACCCCGGCTTCAGATCGTCAATCAGATCTTTCAGCTCAGCTTCCGCCTCGTCATTTTTACTTTCACCCAGCAGAGTCTGAACCTCGTTCAGCGTATTGTAGGTTGCTGGTGACAGGTTGGTTGATTTCGCAGCAAGTGCATTCATTGCCGGCAACAGCAACAGGGTCAGTGCCAGGCTTCGGCTTAAACCGTTAAACAACAAGCGCATCAGGAGTTCCCCAGCTTAAATTCAATGGTCTGTGTTGCCTGCTGGGCCACTGGTTTACCATCCTGCATTTTGGGTTTGAATTTATACCGATACAGGGCACGGATCGCTTCGCGTTCAAACACACCTTTTGGATTGGCATCAATGATTTCCACATCATCAACCGTTCCTTCCGGAGTAATGCCGAGCCGTGCAGTCACGTAACCTTCGATTTTCTGGCGGATCGCCCGTTGCGGGTAAGTCGCAGGCTGACGCACCAGCGGAATAACGTCTGTATCACCAAAGCCCATACCAACCACAGCATCACCTAAAAAGGAATGCGAGGACAGGGAAAGGTCAGGGGCGACATCCGGCATATTGATGGGCATCTGCTGCATCTGCATATTCTGCTGCTGCACACTGTCTTTCGGAATCTGCGGCTTCTTAGGTTTCGGCGGTTCCTGTTTACGGCGTTCTTTGGTCTGCGTCTGGCTGTCCTGCTTCAGGCGAACAAAATCAATCACCGCAGTGTCACGCTGATTTCTGTTCAGTTCCGCCGGGCCAGAGACCATCTGCTGCATACCCCAGAACAACGCCAGGCTGACGCCGCTGGACGCTATCAGCGCAAAGAACAGACGCGACATCAGTTAGCGGCCTCTGCCGAAATTGAAATATTGGTGATGCCGGCCAGACGCACCTGATCCATAACTTTCACCAGCAGACCCGTTGGCGAATATTCATCCGCCTGAATAATGACCGCGCCTTCCGGATTTTCAGCTTTCATGCGTTCGATATTTGGCCGCACGGCGCGCACATCAATCGCCCGGCGGTCGATCCAGATTTCGCCATTGGAACGGATCGCCACCAGAATATTACTGCCCTTTTTCTCTTCAGCAGTCTGCGCACTCGGGCGGCTTACAGTCACCCCGCTTTCCTTAACGAAAGACGTGGTCACAATAAAAAAGATCAGCATGATAAACACGATATCCAGCATTGGAGTGATATCGATATCGTTGCCATCTGCTTCGTTGTCGGTATGACGACGTGCCATAAAATAATTCCGTTAATCGGTCGGTAATAATTCAGCCAGGCGATGCACGCCCCGCTGTGCCAGACGCTTAAAACGCGTACGGAAATAAATTCCGGTCAGAGCCACAACCAGCCCTGCCATAGTCGGGATCGTTGCCTGGGAAATACCATTGGCCATTGCCCGCGCATTCCCCGTGCCTGTGATCGCCAGTACATCGAATACGTGCACCATGCCGGTCACGGTTCCGAGCAGTCCCATAAGTGGACACACGGCGATCAGGATGCCGATCAGAGACAGATAACGCTCCGCTTCCTGTTTCTGCCGGCTCAGGATGGCGTCGCGGATTTTGCGCGAATACCAGTTATACGGGTGACTGCGTTCCTGCCATTGGTCAGCCAGCTGCTGATTGCTTTTTGGCAACTCACGATAAAAGAACCACAGACGATCCAGTATCAGACTCCACAGCAGGACACACAGGACGAGCAGCCAGTAAAGAACCGGTCCGCCCTGAGCCATAAAGTCCAGCAACCACTGCATATCAGTTGCCCTTCGCCTGTTTTTCCAGCGCTTCGGCCATCAGGCCTGCGGACTGTTCATCGAGAATATGAATCAGTGCTTTGCTGCGCGATGCGACCCAGTTGTGTGCCAGCAATAATGGAATAGCAGCAATCAGACCAAGCACAGTAGTAATCAGCGCCTGAGAAATACCCGCCGCCATCAATTTAGGATCGCCGGTGCCGAAATTGGTGATCGCCTGAAAGGTCGCGATCATGCCGGTCACAGTACCGAGCAGACCTAACAGAGGCGCAATGGCAGCAAACAGTTTGATAATGGTCTGTCCGCGTTCCAGTGCCGGTAATTCACGCAATACCGCTTCATCCATTTTCGCTTCCAGCGCATCGACATCGAGCGGTGTCGGCAGGCTGCGATAGGTGTTTAATACCCGGCCCAATGGATTATCTTCTGACGGAGCATCCGCAGACTGCTGCTGTTTTTTCACTTTTGCGGAAATGCCGAACAGAACGATCAGACGCCATGCAGCCAGCAGCAAACCAACAACGCCGATGGTGATAATGATGTAACCCACCAGAGCACCCTGCTGAATACGTTCCATCAGCCCAGGGCTTTCCAGTGACATATTCAGTAATGCACCACGGGATGGATCGATGGCCACTGGCGCAACATCGCTGTTGCTGTTCAGATAGTCGGCGATATAGCCGGCCTGTGCAGGTTGCCCACCCAATTCACGCAGTGATTTCAGCTCAGGATCAAAAACCAGATAGCCTTTTTCGTTAATGGCGTTGAATACACCAAGACGGGTTACCGGCTCAGAAACGGTTTCACCGTTTTGCGCGATCACGTCGGCCTGATAGCTGCGGATATCACCATTGATGGTCATTTCTTCCTGCAGCGTGTACCAGAGTTTTTCCAGTTCAGCGATGGTTGGCAGCTCTTTGGCTTCACCCAGTTTATGCAGATCTGCTGCGCGTTCGGACTTTTCAGTGAACGTCAGACTATCCTGCAATGTGGTATCGAGGTCGGTGGCGACCTGGCGGACCACACCGAACATTTCACCTAAATTACCCACCCGCAGGCGCAGCTCTTCTTCTTTATCGGTCAGCGCCTGTTCGTTGTTATCGAATGCGCTTTTCAGACGTGCGGCTTTTTCCTGTTCGCGTTTCAGTTCGTCACGCATTTCACCGAGCAGCGCTTTCTGTTCGCGTAGTGATCTGCCGAAACGTTTTTCACGTTCACGGTCAGCAGCGCTTTCCTGAGTTTCGTACTGACCAACCTGTTTCAGCAGATCCTGCAGATTTGCAGCGCCTTCAGCCTGTGATGTCAGCGGATTGAATAAAGCAGTGAGCGTTATTACAGACGTTAAAATCAGCTTTTTCATGACGCATCTCCCGACGTTTCTTTCAGTGAGGCCGGTGTCGCCATAGGCAGAATCATCAATTCAGGTGCAGCAGTCTGCTGAGCTACTTTTAACGCCTGACGTAAATCGCGCATATAACCACTGTCCAGCGCGACCCAGTTATTTTTGCCTTTGTGCCACAACCATGCCTGCTCGCCATCGTTACTGATGCGGTAAAGAGCAAGGCGGCCTACGCGCAGAAAATCGTAGGAAACGTTATTTTCCTGGCCACGGTAGGCTTCGATATTACGGCCGTAATCTACTTCCACCTGATAGGCTTCCAGTACCCGGCGGAATTTTTCTGACACGGTAACGTCGGCGCGGGTAAGAAGATCTTTTAACAGAGCAACACGGGCCTGACGCTCCTGTGGCAGGAACGGCGTATCGAGATCAACAAACTGCTCCAGTGAATCCACCATGCGGCTCATCAGCGGCAGCACACCACGCTCGGTCTTCTCGATTTCCGCAATCTGACGATCCATCGAAGCCAGTTCTTCATTCTGACTGGCGACGATGATCTCCATCTGACGGTTGTACAGTGCCAGCTGCTCTTTTTCAGCTTTCAGCTGGCGATATTTCGCCTGAATTGCCTGAGCCTTATCGTCGAGCATTTCCACTTTGCCCTGGGCTTTTTGCCCTGCACGGTCCGTGCGCTGAACGGCGTTCTGACTGTCGCTCAGCTCATCAGCAAAAGCGGGTGCCGCTGCCATCAGAGCTGCGAGTAATAACGGGAATTTCATGACCGGGAGAATCCTGTCGGTTTGGAAGTCGGTAGTGTATTGCGGAGAAAATGAACCGCGCATTAACGATGAAGGGTGCATTATGCACCCTTCACCTGCGGTTTATCAATTAATAATCGTTTGCATTTAGACCAAGTTGCTGCGCGATACTTTCTGTTCCGCGGGGAGCAACAACGGCCTTAACGCCGGAGGAGGATTTAAGGTATTTTTCCGCCACGGTGCGTACATCCTGCCAGCCGGTACTGAGCAGGCGTTCGCGGAACTGCTGACGGATTTCGCGACTACGGCCACTACGGTCCTGATGGAAGTATTGCTTGGCTTCGCCTGCCGGAGAGCCCGGACGGTCCATGCTGCCAATAACACCCAGCACAGACTGCTCAACCAGGTCATCACCGGAGGCTTTGTTCAGCACCCAGTCCACGGAGGCTGCGAAGTCCGCAAAGGTTCCCTCTACCCGTGGGTCACGGTAAGAGAAGAACTTAAAGCAGGCGTTAGCAGAATCCTGGCTGGCACCAGCGCCGTACGCACCGCCACGCTCACGGATGGCTGTGTGCAGAGAGCCGTTACGCAACACACCGGCAAGCACAGACAGGGCGGCAGCGTCTTCGTGCTCAACACCCACGGTCGGTAACGCCCAGGCGCAGAAGTTCACCTGCGAATCCACCATCCAGTAAGTTGCCGGATCGGTCATCTGCCATTCTGTAGCGGCCTTCGCGGCGGCTGAGGATTGTGCCCATTGCGCAGTCAGGCTGCGGCGATGCTCAGCGGCGCCCTGCTCGTCATGCACCAGCAAAGCTTCGGCCGGTACTTTTTGCAGTTGATTATAAATGTCCTGCAGCGCCCGACTCAGGTAGCCCGGGCCTTCTGCCTGAGCTTTCTGCAAACGCTCTTTAATACGCTTAATCTGTGGCAGGCCGCCGATTTCATTCGCCAGGTTCGCCGACGCATTGAGCGGTGCAGCCGCCAGTGTCATGGCCAGGCTATGGCCACCGCCGGTAATGCCCTGCTCACGACGGGATTTAGCCTGCTTCAGCAGATCCAGCAGACGATTTTCCTCGTCAAACCGTGCGGCTTCCCATGTTTCTTTCATCAGCGCACTGAAATCAGCAGATTTTGCTGCCAGCGCTTTGCCACTCATCACCAGATAGCCCTGCAGATCGTTGGCGTCGGCAACGCTGCCCTTAATGCTGGCATAACTGGTCAGACTGCCAACCAGTGCGGTCTGCTTCTGCTGCTGCACCAGGTAGTCATTGGTGCCGGCGCCGGTTTCAGTCCAGCATTGGGTAAAGAATGGCATCCAGCTCAGCTGCTCATTATTCAGCGCTGGCAGATCCAGAATCAGCTGCTGATAGACCAGACCATTGGTACCCACCACATATTCGGTGACCGGTAATGAACCGCCGCCCTGCGCTGTATTAACTGCTGACGTCTCAACAGTAGGAGCCCCAACAGTAGGAGCCATGTAGCCAACATCCGGTTTAACGTCTTCCAGAGTTACCTGCGGCAGCATACCCGGATCGTCTTCCTGTGCCTGACGGGCTTTCAGCGCTTCCGCCTGATCGAGGATGCGTTGCTTATCGTCATCGCTGAGGCTCTGGCGGATAGTTTCAAGACTGGCTTCTTCCAGTCGTTTGGCTTCTTCATTGATGCCGTCGTCTGGCTTCAGGGTGTAGCGCACGCGGTGACGGTTGTTCAGCAGCAGACGCTGAACTGTGTCCTGCATAAAGGTGCCGCTGCCGGCCTTTTCACGCAGACGCTCCAGCGCCGGATCCAGATTCAGCAAGGCTGCCGGATCACCGTAATGCGTTGCCGCCGGCAGTGAATTAAAGATCAGTTGCAGACCGTACGGATAATGGTCACCACCGATTTCACGCTGGTGCAGTTCCAGCTGATGCAGTGACGCATCAATCATCGCCTGATCGACGCCGTCACGGACGACGCTTTCAAGGGTATCCAGAATCAGCTGTTCAACCGCTGCGGCATGTTCCGGCTCACTGCCTTCGATGCCACACATGAAGCTCATTTCACGGTTGGAATCTTCCAGGCCACACAAAGGCGATGGCGAACTGCCGAGATCGCTCTGTTCCAGCGCCCGGCGCAGCGGCGACGCACTGTTGTCCAGCAGCACCTGACTCATCAGATGGGCTTCCAGCTGGGCGTCGAGGTCGGTAGATTCACCCAGCAGCCAGCCCATAACGTGATGGGTCGCAGCAGACAGATCTTCACTGTCGAGACCATAGGCCTGTTCAACTGCCATTGGTGCGGTATAGCGCTTCTCAGGCTCAACGCGCCACTGTTTATGCTGACGCTCGAAACGGCTGAGTGCCTGAGTTTCGAGTTTATTGTGCAGTTCACTGATATCCAGCGCGCCGAAGGTCATAAAGATGGCGTTGCTTGGGTGGTAATGAGTTTTGTAAAAACTCAGCAGCTGCTCGTAGCTCAGGTCGGTAATTGCCGCCGGATCACCGCCACTGTTGTAGTGGTATGTGGTCGTCGGGAACAGGTAGCTGCTGATGCCCTGCCACAGCTGACTGACAGCAGACGACATGGCGCCTTTCATTTCATTGAAAACAACACCTTTGTACTCCAGTGGTGAGTCGACATTGCCTTCTTCACTGAATTCAATGCGGTGACCTTCCTGGGCGAAATCCAGCTCATGCAGGCGCGAAAAGAACACCGCATCCAGATAAACATCGAGCAGGTTGTTGAAGTCTTTATCGTTCTGCGATGCGAACGGATACGCCGTCCAGTCTGAGCTGGTCATGGCGTTCATAAAGGTGTTCAGTGAGCGGCGCGTCATCATGAAGAACGGATCGCGCACCGGATATTTTTCAGAACCACACAATGCCGTGTGTTCAAGGATATGAGCGACCCCGGTGGAATCGTGCGGCATGGTGCGCACGGCAACCATAAAGGCCTTTTCGTCATAGTCAGTGTTCAGGTGGTAATGCACCGCGCCGGTGGCGATGTGTTCATATTCCTGAATATCAACGTTGAGTGACTCGACCCGGGTATTGCCAACATAACGGAAGGCAGTACAGGTGCTGGGGGATTCTGCGGCGGAAGTTGTAACGCTGGAGGCCATAATTTCTCTGCTTATCCTGAATACGTATCTCAGGTATGGTAACAGCAGTTTTATGCTCTCAGAAGCTTTGTTCATGCAAACAAAGCTCTTCATCAGTCTGTTGCAGGAGGAACCATGACAAACGATACCAGTCCCTGGTGGCAGGAAGAATTTCCGGTCAATGACGAAGTGCTCTATCTGAACCATGCAGCGGTGGCGCCATGGCCGGAAAGTGCCCGTGTGGCGGTATCCGAATTTGCCATGGAGAACACCGCTTATGGCGCGACCAACTACCCGCAATGGACGCAAACCGAACAGTCGCTGAAGGACAACCTGTGCCAGCTGATTGATGCTCCGCAGGGCAGCGTCGCGTTGGTTAAAAACACCTCAGAAGCGCTGTCTTTTGTTGCCGCCGGTATCGACTGGAAGCCCGGTGATGTCGTGGTTATCTCCGATCAGGAGTTTCCGTCAAACCGCATTGTGTGGGAATCCCTTGCGGCTTTGGGGGTTGAGGTCGTCAGTGTCAGCCTGCCCTGGGACGCACCTGAGCGCGAACTGCTCAGAGCCATTGCGCAGAAGCCGAAGCTGGTTTCTGTCAGTGCGATTCAATATGCCACCGGCCTGACTCTGGATCTGCTGAGCATAGGCGCGGCCTGCCGGGAAAACGGTGTGCTGTTCTGTGTTGATGCCATTCAGGCGGTCGGGGTTCTGCCCTTTTCCGTGCAGGCTGTTCAGGCCGACTTCGCCATGGCAGACGGCCATAAATGGATGCTTGGGCCTGAAGGTCTGGGCTTCTTTTACGTGCGCCCGGAGGTCATGGACCAGTTGGGCCTGGTGGAATTCGGCTGGCATATGGTTGAGGACATGGGCAATTACGACGCCCGGGAGTGGCGACCAGCCACAGACGCCCGGCGCTTCGAATGTGGCAGCCCCAATATGCTCGCGGCCTGCGCCCTGAAAGCCAGCACCGACCTGCTGCTGAAAGTTGATATTACCGAAGTGGCTACCCGTGCGGTAACCAATGTACTGTATNTGCGGGAATTACTGGAGGGACAAGGCGCCAGCTTTATTAACCCCCTGATTCAGCAGCGTCCGTCGGGTATTCTGACGTTTAATTTCCCCGGAAAAGACAGTGCCAAACTGTACAAACTACTGATGGAAAACGGCATTATCTGCGCCAATCGTGGCGGCGGCATCCGTTTTTCGCCACACTTCCATACCACTGAAGATGTGATGAACGATGCCGTTGATGCGCTGGAATTTATTCTGGAGATGATCTGAAATCAGGCTGCGTGTTGTGTTCGGCCCAGCTCAGTCATGCCTGACTGNGTACCTGAAAGAATTTAAATTAACACATAAAAAAGAGNGCCGGGTTACATAACGCGGCGCTCTTTTTGTTTAATTATTTTTCAGCAAACTTCTGGCATTCTGTTGCGTTTGATTTATTCGCTGAGCGGGCTGATTACATAGTGTGCGTTACACGATCGGACTTTAACGCACCAGCAAGAAATGTCTCAATTTTATCCCGCGCCATATTATCTTCACCGGTAAACTGCACACCNACACCGGATACTTTATTGCCCTGCGCCCCTTTCGGCGTGATCCAGACAACTTTACCTGCCACCGGAATTTTTTCTGGCTCATCCATCAGCTTGAGCAGCATAAAAACTTCGTCACCCAGCTGGTAGTGTTTATTGGTCGGAATAAACAGACCGCCGTCTTTAATAAACGGCATATAGGCAGCGTACAGCACCGATTTATCTTTGATGGTCAGTGACAGAATGCCACTGCGTGAACCCATACCCGACATGCAATTTCCTCTTCTGCTCCGTCAGGTCTCAGGCCTGCGGATTTATCGTGTCGCGCCATTCCAGTAACAGCGATTCGATCACCAGCTGTTTATTGTAACTGCTGGCACCAGACAGTATGCGCGACAGTATTGTTTTGACCTTGTCCTGCAAGGTTATCAGCTTTGTCATGGACGGCATAGCGCCAGCCATCAGAGTGCGNGCCCGATCNCCAAAAATAAGATCTGCATCATGNATCCCCATGGCAGCCTTCACACAATCGGCCAATAAACTGTAGAGCCAGCCAACNACATCNCCCAGTTCCTGCTTTGCCCAGGCTTCNGCCACCAGAGATAAGGGCGCAACNCCNGANGTCCACTGTTGCAGCTGTTCCATGCGCTTCTGTTCCTGCTCGCCCTGCTCGGACGNNAGCCATTGCCGNGCTTTCAGCGGTGCTCCNTGATTGGCCTTAAGAGCAATCAGCGCCTGATCNTCACTGANGCCCTGCTGTTGCAGCCAGCTCAGAGATTCAGGCGCAGACGGAGGATTCAGTACAATGCGCTGACAGCGACTGCGAATGGTCGGCAGCACNGAGCCAAAGCGCTCCGTCTCNAGNAGCAGAAAGCTTTCCCCGGCGGGTTCTTCGAGGGTTTTCAGCAACGCATTGGCGGCATTGGTGTTCATGACTTCAACCGGGTGCAGACTGACCACCTGACACTGACTTATCTGAGGTGTCTGNGCGAGAAAGTCGTTTACCCGACGAATGGCCTCAATACGGATCTGGCGACTGCCATCCTCCGGTGTACAGCTGAGAAAATCCGGATGACTGCCGGCATCCCANAACTGGCAGCTGTGACANTGNCCGCAGGCACTGCTACTGCCGGGTGAGCGACANANCAGCCATTTGGCCGTATGCAGNGCCAGCTCATGCTTACCTATGCCTTCCAGCCCGGNAAACAGCATGGCNTGCGGCAGACCTGAGGTGCTGTGCCGATGCGTGATATCCGCCCAGATTTTATCCTGCCAGGGTAAGATCGCCATCAGCTACCCTCATGCAGACGCTGCAGATGCTGCTCAAGCTGACGCTGCACGTCCGCCAGGCTTAGCGATGCATCGATGCGACTGACGCGCGGATACTGCTCAGCTACCCANTCAAAGCCTTCTTTTACGCGTTCAAAGAACGCCAGCTGCTCGGTTTCAAAACGATCAATGGCCGTACCTGTGCTTTGCGCACGGCCTCGGGCNCGCGCCATGCCAAGCTCTAACGGCGCTTCCAGCAAAAACGTACAGTCGGGTTCGATATCGGCCTGTACCAGATCTTTCAGCAGCAGGATGCGATCCAGNGGCTGCTGGCGGGCAAAGCCCTGATAGGCAATGGTTGAATCCGTAAACCGGTCACACAGCACCCAGGCACCCCGCTCAAGCGCCGGGCGGATAAGCTGACTGATATGTTGCGCACGGGCAGCGAACACCAGTAACAGCTCAGCCATATCATCCATAGGTTCGTCGTGGTGTGCCTTGAGCAGATCTTCACGGATCTTTTCAGCGATCAGTGTGCCACCCGGCTCCCGGGTAACCACCACATCACAGCCCTGCTGCTGCAGCCAGTCGGCACAGAAAGCGATATTGGTTGATTTACCAACCCCTTCACCGCCTTCAAATGTAATAAATAGCCCACGGCTCATTGGCTGCTTTCCTGTTGTTTCGGTTCACTGTCGTCGCCGGAAGATTCCGCTGGTGGTGCCGAGCGGTAGTCTTCTTTACGGCGGAAAATCTGATATTTGCGTACAGCTTTATTATGTTCTTCCAGAGTGGCAGAAAAATAGTGCGAACCGTCACCGCGGGCAACAAAGAAGAGCTGATCGCCGTCGGAAGGATTCAGTGCCGCATCCAGCGCCGCGCGTCCGGCCAAAGCAATCGGCGTTGGCGGCAGACCTTTCTGCCGATAGGTATTGTAGGGGTTCGTTCTGTCCTGCAGATGCCGCTTACGCAGGTTGCCATCGAATTCAGGACCAAGACCGTAAATAACCGTCGGGTCCGTCTCCAGACGCATATTCATATTGAGCCGACGAACAAATACACCGGCAATGATGGGGCGCTCGGATACCACACCTGTCTCTTTCTCAACGATGGAGGCCATGATCAACGCATCGTATGGTTTGTCATACGGGAGGCCTTCACTGCGCCCGGCCCAGGCAGCCTGCAATTGGCGCTGCATACGCTCATACGCCTGGCGCACTATGGTCGAGGCCTTATCTCCGCTGCGATAGACATAGGTATCCGGGTAGAGCCAGCCTTCCGGATTACCTTCAATGCCGAGCAAGCTGGCGACAGCCGCCGGGTTCAGCGGTTCAATATCCTGCTGTAACTGAGGCGCCTGAGCAATCGCCGGCAATGCTTCACTGAGAGTCAGTCCTTCGATCAGGGAAAGTCGGTAGGTTACCGGTTGTGCACTGGCAAGAAACTGCAGCAGCTCCATGCCATTGAGCCCCGGCGGCACATCGTATTCACCGGTGCGCAGAGCATGATCCATACCCAGCAGGCGTGACTGCACGCGCAACAGCAGTGATGACGGCAGCCAGCCATCCGCCTGCCACTGGCGTGACAATCCGCTGAGAGTATCGCCCTGATGAATGGTAACCCGTACAGGGTCCTGATTATTGGCCGGTACAAACCATACCGCTATTGCCAATACTGCAACCAGAAAGATCAGACCCGCTCCGAGCCTGAGAAGTTTTTTCACGCAAACAGCTCCTGAAATTCTTGCTGCAATTCTGCAACCTCAGGGTGCTGATGATACTGATGTCGGCCGACGGATTGAACCACCGCAATGCCGTTTAATGTGTTACTCATAAATACAGCACGGGCACTGAACAGCTGCTGCAGGCTGATTTCGTCGGCTTCAGCCACTTTGCCCTGCTGAAGAAGCCAGCGCCGCACTACGCCGTTTACGCCGCAATTGTGCAATGACGGCGTAATCCAGCCATCTTGCGAGAGCAGGAACACGTTACTCATACAACCTTCGATGACATGTCCGCTGGTGTCGGTCACAACCACCTCATCGCACCCCTCAGGAAAACCCTGACGAATCAGCACCTGCTCCAGCCGGTTGAGATGTTTAAAACCGGCAAGTAACGGCTGCTGTGCCAGCGATATGTCACTGATATCGGTTGTGAGTCCCTGCGGCAAACGCTCACAGGCAAAGGCCGGTGCCGAAAAACACTGACACTGAATATGGTACTGGGGGTTTTGCGGCGGCAGATACCCGCGGGCGGAATCGCCCCGGGTAACAACCAGTTTGGCGGCACTGAAACCTGCTGGCAGGCTGTCGAGCGCACGATCGAGACGTGAAACTAACGAAGCATCAAAGCCAAGGGCCTTAAAGCCCCGCTGCAACCGCTGCAGATGAAATGCTTTGAGTGGGACAGAACCATCGCTGGCGCGACGCAGGGTTTCAAACAAGCCATCGCCATACTGCAGGCCGCGATCAACAGCGGATAACGAATCACTGGCAAACCAGTGACCGTTATCACTCAGACTGAAAAGCGCATCAGCCATCGTAGCGGACAAACAACAGCGAACCGTTGGTGCCGCCAAACCCGAACGAGTTGGAAATGGCTGCGCGGATGTCCGCTTTGCGTGCCGTATGGGCAACGTAGTCGAGATCACAACCTTCGCCCGGGTTATCCAGGTTAATGGTTGGTGGTGCGATTCCGTCACGGATAGCCATCACAGTCAGCAGTGCTTCCAGAGCGCCGGAAGCGCCCAGTAAATGACCTGTCATCGACTTAGTGGACGAAATCAGCAGACTGTTGGCGTGTTCGCCAAACAGATCTTTAACCGCATTGGTCTCGGCAATATCGCCAGCAGGTGTGGATGTGCCATGAGCGTTGATGTAGTTGATATCAGACGGTACCAGACCGGCATCACGGAGCGCATTCTCCATCGCTTTACGCGCACCTTCTCCATTCTCTGGCGGACTGGTGATGTGATGTGCATCATCGCTCATACCCAGGCCGGTGATCTCCGCATAGATTTTAGCGCCACGGGCCAGGGCGTGATCCAGACCTTCCAGCACCAGAATCGCCGCACCATCACCCAGCACAAAACCATCACGGTCTTTATCCCACGGGCGACTGGCTTTTTCCGGCTCGTCGTTACGGGTGCTCATGGCACGGGCTGCAGCAAAACCTGCCATACCCAGCTCACTGGAACCCTTCTCTGTACCACCGGCAATCATCACATCGGCATCGCCGTAAGCAATAGTACGGGCTGCGTAGCCAATGTTGTGGGTGCCCGAGGTACAGGCGGTAACGATTGCGATGTTCGGGCCACGGAAGCCGTGACGGATTGCCAGGTTACCGGAGGCCATATTAATCACGGCGCCAGGTACCAGGAACGGAGAAACACGGCGTGGACCGCTGTTGAGTAATTGTTTGTGGTTGGCCTCAATGGTCGTCAGACCACCAATACCAGAACCCACTGCAACGCCGACCCGGTCAGGGTCCGCGTTACCTTTAATACCGGAATCTTCAATGGCCTGCTCAGCAGCGACCATGGCGTATTGAATAAAAGGATCAACCTTTCGGGCGTCCTTATCAGTCATCACGCTGGTGACATCAAAATTCTTAACGGTACCGGCAATCTGCGTGGAATAGGATTCAGCATCGAAATGCTCAACCCGGCTGATCCCGCTCTTACCTGCCTGGACCGCTGCCCAGGTCGCGGCCGTATCAGTCGCAAGCGGATTAACCGTACCTAATCCGGTAATAACAACTCTACGCTTGTTCATAATGTTTGATTCTGCTCAGAAAATGACCATTCAGATACAAAAAAAAGCCGCGTCCATGGACGCGGCTTTCTGCCATCACACCAATCAGAGGTTGGCGATGATGTAGTCGATAGCTTCCTGAACAGTGGTCAGCTTCTCAGCATCTTCATCAGGAATTTCAGTTTCGAATTCTTCTTCCAGAGCCATAACCAGCTCTACAGTGTCCAGGGAGTCCGCGCCCAGATCGTCTACGAAAGAAGAGGAAGCTTTAACGTCTTCTTCCTTAACACCCAGTTGTTCACAGACGATTTTTTTAACGCGTTCTTCGATGTTGCTCATGGTTTCTTCCTACCGTTTCGTGGTTGTGGGATGCTGCCGGAGGCATCAACCCATGTTCATGCCGCCATTCACATGAATGGTCTGGCCTGTGATGTATTTAGCGTCAGAACTTGCCAGGAAGGCAACGGTTCCGGCGATCTCTTCAACCTGGCCCAAGCGCTTGACCGGAATGGTCGCTAGAATGGCTTCTTTTTGCGCTTCAGGCAAGATGTCCGTCATATCTGTTTGAATAAATCCTGGTGCTACACAGTTCACCGTAATGTTACGGCTGGCGATTTCCTGTGCAAGGGAACGGGTGAAACCTTCCAGGCCAGCTTTTGCCGCGCCATAGTTAGTCTGACCAGCATTACCTGTGGTGCCAATGATAGAGCTGATGTTGATAATGGTACCAGCCTTCTGCTTGATCATAGGTTTTACCATGATCTTACAGACGCGGAACACACCACTTAAGTTGGTGTTGATCACATCACCCCACTCGTCATCAGACATGCGCAGGAACAGGTTATCACGGGTAATACCGGCGTTATTGACGATAACTGCTGGTGTACCGAAATCTGTCAGAAAGCTTTTCAGGGCTTCATTGGTCTGCTCAGCGTCAGCAATATTCAGGACCACAGCGTCATTATCTGCATCAATGGCCTGCAATGCTTCACGAATAGACGCTGCGCCATTTTCGCTGGTCGCCGTACCGATCACGCGGAAGCCATCGTTTGCCAGGCGTTCAGCCACAGCACGGCCAATACCACGGGAAGCACCGGTTACCAGTGCAATTGCTTTATCAGACATATCAGGATCCTTGGATTTCTTCGGCTGCCGCAGCAACACCACGACTGTCACCTGTGCTCAGGGTCGACAGTGTTTTATCAATACGTTTGTTCAGGCCAGCCAGGACTTTGCCTGGGCCAAACTCTACCGCCAGATCAGCGGCGCTGCGCACGGCTTCTACCGCACCGGTCCAGTTAACCGGGCTGTACAGCTGCGCCAGCAGGCGGGCCGGGATTTCTTCCAGTGTTGCCGGCTGATTATCGACGTTATGGAATACCTTGAATTCCGGTGCACGGAAGGCAACCGCTTTCAGGGCTTCACCAAATTCTTCTGCCGCAGCCTTCATCAGGCTGGAGTGGAACGGGCCAGAAACTGCCAGAGGCAATGCACGCTTGGCGCCAGCTTCTTTTGCCAGTTCAATGGCCTTTTCAACCGCTGGCATACTGCCGGCAATTACAATCTGACCTGGGGCATTAAAATTCGCAGGTTCAACCACACCTGCGTCAGCTGCACCGGCACAAACGTCGGCAATCTGCTCTTCGCTCAGACCCAGAACAGCCGCCATACCACCCTGACCTGCAGGAACGGCAGCGTCCATCAGCTGGCCACGCTTTTTAACCAGACGGACGGCATCACTGAAATCCAGTGCACCGGCAGCGACCAGAGCGGAATATTCACCCAGCGAGTGACCAGCACCAGCAACGACATTCATTGCCGGGCATTTTTCTTTGAGGATACGCCAGATAGCAACACTGGCAGTCAGCAGTGCTGGCTGAGTGTTGTAGGTAAGATTCAGATCTTCGGCAGGACCGTTTTGGGACAGCGCCCAAAGGTCCTGATTGATGGCTTCAGAGGCCTCACGGAACGTCTCTTCAACCACGGGAAATTCAGCGGCCAGATCAGAGAGCATGCCAGTATGCTGTGCGCCCTGACCCGGGAAAAAAGCGATTACGTCTGTCATTCAGATACTCTGTATTGTGCAGGTTTCGTGTTGCGAGCTGTTTGGCAATACTGTGTGTTCGGTGAAAAATTCACAACTGCCGGACCTGCCAGTCAAATTCACCGGACCTGCAGTACCCAAAGCCCGGCAACGAAAAGCCGGACACATAGTATTGAGGTGAATTGTTACAATAAATGGTCAGGAATGCACAAGATTATTAACTTAAATTCATTCATCAATACAGAGCCCGACCGACTGCTGTGTTTTCGCCACACACCCGGCAAGTCGCTCCAGATCAAAGCTGGCGCTGGTACGATGCAGATACTTCAGCGCATAGCGGAAAGCCCTGGCATCAGATTTACCGTGTGTTTTGACGACGATTCCCTTAAGTCCAAGCAACAATGCCCCACCATGCCGGGCTGGTGAAATGCGTTTTTCGATATTGCGCACTGCTGGCAACCACAACCAGGCAAACCAGCGCATAAACCAGTGCTGGCGAAATTCTTTGTAAATCAGCTCCTGCAGCCATTCAGACAGCCCCTCTGATGCCTTCAGGGTAATATTACCGGCGAAGCCATCGGTAACCAGAACATCAATCTCGCCCTTGTAGATATCGTCACCTTCATAGAAGCCCTGATAACGATCCGGCATTGCTGTCTCGAGATAGCCTGCAGCGCAGCGCACGGCATCGGTACCTTTGGCGGACTCCCGCCCTACATTGAGCAGACCAAGCCTCGCCGGCGTTTCATGCTGGGATTCATGCCAGCCAACACCCAGCGCAGCAAACTGCACCAGCTGTTCCGGACTGGCCGAAAGATTGGCACCGAGATCCAGCATCAGCAGAGGTTCGCGCCGGGTTGGCAGCAGTGTTGCCAGAGCCGGACGATCGATACCGGGAATCATGCCGAGAATATGACGACCAAGCACCAGCAAGGCACCGGTATTACCAGCAGAAACCATTCCCTGAGCACGTCCTTCAGCAACTTCAGAGAGTGCTGCCGCCATGGTACTGGTCAAACCACTGCGCAGCATCTGGGCAGGCTTGTCGGCCATGGAAATGGCGTTGTTGCACACCAGAATGCGCACGCTGTTTTTACGGGAAGAGAAAGCAGAACGGACGTCCGCTTCGAATTCGGCGGTGGTGGTGACAATCAGATTGACGTCGCGCCGGAATCGCAGAAACCTTTTGCAGGCCTTTAACGCAACGCGGGGACCTAAGTCCCCGCCCATTATATCTACCGCGTAGGTAAACATATCAGTCGTTGCCAGTCTCCACGACTTTTTTACCACGGTAGAAACCGTCTGGAGTCACGTGGTGACGACGGTGAGTTTCACCAGTAGTAGAATCGGTAGACAGTGCAATTGCACCTGTGTCCAGTGCATCGTGAGAACGACGCATGCCACGCTTGGAACGAGTCACTTTGTTTTGCTGAACCGCCATTGTCAGGCTCCTGAATTGTTCGCTATTTCTGTTTGAGCTGCGCTAACACGTCGAACGGGTTAGGCCGCTTTTCGTCTGAATCTGTTGTTTCCGGCGCCGGCTCTGGCTGCCGTAATTCGCATTCACCCTGCTCATGTACCGGGAAAGATGGTAACGCCAGCAGCGCTTCATCTTCCAGTACTTCCCAGAGTTCCAGCATCCCATGCTCGTCTACTTCTGCCGGTTCCAGCTGTCGCGACAGCTGCTTCGCCTGATCATCATTGAACACCAGTCCCAGCTCAAAGGAGCTGACCACCGGCACTTCAACATGCCCCAGACAACGCTGGCAGGTCATAACAACCATGGTATTACAGCTTCCAGTGATTACCCGATTACCTTCCTGATCGCGATGAAAATCAAGAATGTAGCTGACCGGAGCGTTGCAATCTTCGACTGCCTCACTGAACCGGAGTAACTTTTTGCTATCGATTTGACCTGTAAGTTGTTGATTATTTTCAACAAAACTAACAGCATCGATGCGCTTGGGTAGCTGAGCCTCTGCCATAGTGCGCGACATAATAGGTATGACGGGCCTTAGTGTCAAAATTATTTAACGCAAAGAGATGGTTTGCTCACTCATAAAGGTCGCAATACCACGCCCGAAACTCGCACCAAGGCGTGAAATCAGGTCTTCCCATGGTTTCGGCTGGTGAGTAAAGCTGACCAGCTCGTCGGTACCAAGCTTCTCGCGCGCCACCTGACTGCTCGAAGCCAGACCGTCAATCAGGCCGATATCCAGCGCCTGCTCACCTGACCACACCAGGCCAGAGAACAGATCCGGCGTATCAAGTTTCAGGCGATCACCCCGCCCTTTCTTAACCTGATCAATAAACTGATTGTGCGTCACTTTCAGCACACCTTCCCAGAAAGCTTTTTCATCCGGGTTTTCTGGCTGGAACGGGTCAAGAAAGCCCTTATGCGCACCTGCCGTATACTGACGACGCTCCACACCGAGTTTTTCCATAATACCGGTAAAACCAAAGCCGGAGCCGACCACACCAATCGAACCCACCAGACTGGCTTTATCCGCATAAATTTCGTCTGCGGCCGCCGCGATGTAATAAGCACCGGAAGCGCCGAGATCCATAATCACGGCATACACAGGGAAGTCCGGACGTATTTCTTTCAGGCGTTTAATTTCGTCGTACACATAACCAGACTGCACAGGGCTGCCGCCCGGACTGTTAATACGCAGAATCACACCGACAGCCGACTCATCATCAAACGCATCCCGCAGCGAACTGACAATGCGGTCTGCACTGGCTTCTTCGTCTGCAGCGATAACGCCATTCACCTCAATAACGGCAGCATAGCTGTCAGGGCGCGATAACTGAGCATCCTCACCCGGCAAACGGATCAGCCATAACAGAGCAAACAGATACACAAAGGTCAGCGACTTAAAGAAGATACCCCAGCGACGACTGCGCTTCTGTTCGCTCTGCAGCCCGGTAAGCATTTTCTCAATCAGCTTCCACTCTTTGCTGTCCTCCTGCGGACGGCCTGATTCAGCTGTTGGTCGTTGGTTATCCATATTATCCATTGATCATTATCCAGTTTTTCAGTTCGTTAATACTGTGACAGATAGTCTGCGGCCCGCACGCCAGAAGCCTTGCCTCATCGTGGGCACCATGCCCCATACCAATGGAGTCAATGCCGGTCCGCTGCGCCATTTCCAGATCATACGTGGTATCGCCGACCATAACCGCTTCACCTGGCGCAACACTGAGTGCCGACAGCAGCTCATGCAGCATCATAGGATCTGGCTTTGAACGGGTCTCATCCGCACAGCGGGTCGCCTCAAACAGATGACCAACTTCCAGATCACGCAGCATACGGTTAAGCCCTTTGCGGCTCTTACCTGTCGCTACCGCCAGCAGATAACCCTGCGCCAGCAAGGCACCCAGCATTTCCCGGGCTCCCTCATAGAAACCCATACCAACCTGACTGTCAGAAACGAAGTAACTGGCATAGGTATCGCGCATCAGCGGCAACTGCTCATCGGTAATATCTGGCCAGACGGTTTTTAGTGCTTCTGGCAACCCAAGACCAATGATGTCCTGAATTGCCTCATCGGGCACCGGCGCCAGCCCTACTTTGCGCCCGGCCCTTTGCATGCTATCGACAATACGGCGGGTTGAATCCACCAGAGTGCCATCCCAATCAAAAATAACCAGACGATATTTGTGCTCGCGCAGCGGCGCTTCAGAATGTGACATGACAACCTGCCTTATCCAGCATGTCGGTGAATTCAGTATCCGGCAGTGCGGTCAGCTCAATCTGCTCGCCACTTGCCGGATGACGGAAGGCAAGATGCCAGGCATGCAGAAACAGCCTGCGCACACCCTGCCTGTGGTCGATATCTTTTTCTGCCTTGTCTGAATACTTCTCATCGCCGGCAATAACATGCCCGTGAAACAGACAATGAACACGGATCTGATGGGTTCGCCCGGTAACCGGTTCAGCTTCCAGCAAAGAATAATGGGGGCCACTGGCAAGCAGCTTAGTCCGTGTATGTGACGGTTTACCTTCGGCATTCACCACCACAATACGCTCTCCAGACTGACGCTCAACGCGCAACAGAGGCTCTTTCACATCACGGATGCTGGCAGGCCACTGTCCATGCACGAGCGCCAGATAACGCTTCGATATGCCGCTCTTATTGGCCAGCATACGCTGCAGCGCAGTCAGCACCGCACGCTTTTTGGCAACCAGAATAACCCCGGAGGTGTCACGATCCAGGCGGTGCACCAGTTCCAGAAACTTATGATCCGGTCGAATCTTACGCAGAGCTTCAATCATGCCCAGATTCACGCCACTGCCGCCATGAACCGCAAGGCCATGGGGTTTATTGATGGCCAACAGGCCTTCATCTTCATAGAGCACCGCCCCTTCGAGGATGCTGCGGAGACGCGGTGACACATCCGGCACCTCGTCTTTTTCTGCCAGCCGTACCGGTGGTACACGCACGATGTCACCGCTTTTCAGGCGACTATCAGCCTTAACCCGCTTCTTATTCACCCGTACTTCACCCTTGCGGATAATGCGGTAAATCAGGGTTTTAGGGGCACCTTTCAATAAGGTGATAAGAAAGTTATCAACGCGTTGATCATGGTGATCCGCATCTATCTGTATCTGGGAAACTTTGCCCGGGTCGATATCGTATTCAGACATAATAAGGAAAAATGTTGCCTGCGCCCTTTAATAAGGATGATTGCAGCATTTGCCGGACGATAACATTATTGCTATATTCGCCAGCGGCCCCGGAGCAGGCAATCCATAAGCGACATATATAGCCTCCCGGAAAGCCCACAGGCAAGGCCTGTTTGCCGTTAAGCGGCAGAGTATAAGGAAGAAGACGAACTGTTAAAACTCTTCCTGAGGAACAAAGGGATGCGCTGATCGAATCAAACACATCAGGCATCCGGTGAGATAAACCACGCAGCGAAGATCTGCTGGCAATCTCGCATTATCAAATTATGGACAGTGTTGGTGCACGACAAACGAGAGGCACCACTGCGAGACAGGCCGCATGCGGATTTGCGGCGGCAACTGATGCAAAGCACCCATAAATATTTTGGTAATGGCCGGTAATCCGGCATTGCCAGCTGTGACGTTGCCACAAACGAGCAAAAACACAGCATGAAAAGAATGCTTATTAACGCGACCCAGTCTGAAGAGCTGCGCGTTGCACTGGTGGACGGACAGAAACTGTACGACCTGGATATTGAATCCGGCTCCCGTGAACAGAAAAAGTCCAACATCTACAAGGGTAAAATCACCAGCATTGAACCCAGCCTTGAAGCCGCCTTTGTTGACTTTGGCGCCGAACGTCATGGTTTCCTGCCTTTAAAAGAAATCTCCCGCGAATACTTTGTAAAAGATCCAGGCCCTGGCCGTATCAGCATCAAAGAAGTTCTGAAGGAAGGCCAGGAAGTTATCGTTCAGGTCGATAAGGAAGAACGCGGTAACAAAGGCGCTGCCCTGACCACTCAGGTAAGTATGGCTGGCCGTTATCTGGTTCTGATGCCAAACAACCCTCGCGCCGGCGGTATTTCCCGTCGTATTGAAGGCGATGAGCGCACTGAACTGCGTGAAGCCATGAAAGGGGTATCTGTACCGGACAAAATGGGCGTTATCGTGCGTACCGCCGGTATTGGCCGCAGCTCAGAAGAACTGCAATGGGACCTCGATTACCTGGTTCAGCTGTGGGACGCCATCCAGCGCGCATCAGAAGAGCGTGCCGCTCCATGCCTGCTGTTGCAGGAATCCAACGTTATTATCCGCGCCATCCGCGACTATCTGCGTCAGGATATTGGTGAGGTTCTGATTGATACCGATCAGGCCTACGGCGAAGCCCTGTCATTTGTTCAGCAGGTTATGCCCTACTATCAGAACAAATTTAAGCGCTATGAAGACACCGTACCGCTGTTCAACCGCTATCAGATCGAAAGCCAGATTGAATCTGCCTTCCAGCGCGAAGTGAAACTGCCATCTGGCGGCTCCATTGTGATCGATCCGACCGAAGCTCTGGTGTCTATCGACATCAACTCAGCGCGCGCCACGAAAGGCTCTGATATCGAAGAGACCGCACTGAACACCAACCTCGAAGCGGCCGATGAAATCGCCCGTCAGCTGCGTCTGCGCGACATGGGCGGCCTGGTGGTAATCGACTTTATCGACATGCTGTCCAATAAAAACCAGCGCGAAGTCGAAACCCGTCTGAAGAAAGCTCTGGAAGTTGACCGCGCCCGTGTACAGGTAGGCCGCATCTCCCGCTTTGGCCTGATGGAAATGTCCCGTCAGCGTCTGCGTCCGTCACTGGAAGAAACCAGCGGCCACGTATGCCCACGCTGTAACGGTACAGGCGTGATCCGTGATATTCAGTCCACCGGCCTGTCCATCCTGCGTCTGATCGAAGAAGAAGCCGCCAAAGAAAACACCGGACAGGTGCGTGCTATCGTGCCTGTTCCTGTAGGCACTTTCCTGCTGAACGAAAAGCGCACCCTGATCGCTGCCATCGAAAGCCGTCATAACGTAAAAGTGATGGTCCTGCCAAATCCGGCAATGGACACCCCACACTTTGAAGTATTACGTCTGCGCCCGGATGACAGCCTGATCGGTGAAATCAGCTATGAACACCGCCTGGATGAAGACGAAGTTGAATTCGGCGTCGATCTGACCGTAAAAGAAGCGCCAACACCGCAGCAACAGGCCGCGGTAAAGGCGATTCACGCTACGCCAGCCCCGGCACCATCCGCGGTTAAAGCTGCAGAGCCAGCGCCTGCTCCAGGCTTCTGGGCTAAAGTAAGTTCAGCTCTGGGCGCACTGTTCGATGGTGGCGAAAAACCAGAAGAACCTGTAGAAAAGCCGGCCGAAACCCGCAAAGAATCCGGTTCACGCCGCAACAACCAGCGTGGCCAGAGAAACGGCCAGAAAAATTCTGAGCGTGGTGAACGCAGCCAGAACCGCAATACTGACCGTAACGCCGACCGCAGTGAGCGCTCTAATGACAAGAACGCTGACAGCAAAAATGACAACGGTAACAGCCGCAGCAGCCGTAATGAGCGCAACCGCAATGAACGCAACCGCGACGACAAAAACGGTGAGGGACGCAGCAGCAATGGCCGTAACGGACGCGGACGTAAAAACCGTAACAACGGCAATAACGACGATCAGCAGCAGAAAGTAAGCGCTGATCGTAATGACAGCGACAACGCCAACAGCAGCAACGCCCAGAGCGCGGAATCGGATTCTCCACGCGCTCCTCGCCGCGATCGCAGCAATGGCCGCCCTGCCCGCAAACCACGTAATCGTGATCGCGAGGATACTCAGGAAGCAGCAGTTGTTGAAGCCACAGCAGCGGAAGCCAGCACTGAGAAGGCCGCTGAACAACAGGTCAAAGCTGTCAGCAACGATGCCGTTGAAAGTAAGCAGGAAAGCGCTGCTGGCGAAAACAACGCCACCGAAAAGAGCAGCCGCAGCAATGGCCGTCGCTCCCGCCGCAGTCGTCGTGACCGCAGCGAACGCACAGACGCGAAAACAGAAGCGAAAGCTGACGAGCAAAACAGCACCCAGGAAACTGGTGAAACTGCTGAAATCAGTGCAGACGCCAATGAAGTAAAAGCGCCGCAGAACGATAAGCCTGCGAAGGAAGAAAAAGCGGAAGCTCAGGCTGAAGTGAACTCTGAAGCAGCTGACGCGAAAGCCGACAGTGCTGCAACGGAAGATAATTCCGGCACAGACAAAGGCGCAGATGAAAACGGCGAAAAATCCGGTCGTGGACGTCGCCGCTCACGCCGTCGTCGCGAGCGCGATCCAGCAGAGAAAAAAGCCGCTGATGCTGACAACAGCAATGCAGCAGATAATCAGCCGGAAAACAGCAAACCAGCTGACACTGAAGTGGAAACCGTAAAACCAGCGGCGGATGCTGAAGCAGCAGAAGCCAGTGTGCAGACTAACGCTGACTCCACTGAGACTGAAACAAAAGCAGAAACTGCCGAGGCTGAAGTAAAAACCGAAGCCAAAGAAGCCGACGTTGCCCCTGCTGCTAAAGAAGAGGCCGCAGAGGAAAAAACAACCGGGGAAAAGTCTCAGAAAGCAGAGGTTAAAACCTCTCGTGAGGAAGCATCTACCGTAACCGAAGGCAACGACCGCTCTGCCCGTCGTTCCCGTCGCCGTCGCGGTGGTCGTGCACCTAACGATCCGCGTAACTCTGGTGAATTAGCAGAAAATGCTGCGGAAGCAGGCGAGAACTCAGCGAACGTCACTGCAATGTCTGAAGAGGTCGTTGCA
>PAJK01000040.1 GCA_002706025.1 Oceanospirillaceae bacterium | reverse complement strand
CAGGGATGTCGCACGGGCGCGTGGCCAGTAAAAATCGAGAGAATGAGGGTGACGCTCCAAAAAGCGAAAAGCTGGGGGGCGCCATGCCGGCCCGGGGGCGGTCCGATGCTCGGTAAGTTCCCCCAGGAGGCAAAGGCTTTGCGGCATTAAAAGCCGTTTATAAAAAGATCCGTTTTAAACTGTGGGACAGCAGTGGCCTGATGGCCGTTTTTTTTATGTTTGTTACCCGCCATCGGTTGCCGCTCTATTCCACCAGAACAGAACGTCGGTCGAGCTCGCCACTGCCGTCCATAACCACAATGCTGTGCTGCCCGGTTTCTGCAAAACGGTAATTTATGGTCTGCACTTCGCCACCACTGGCAACGTAGCGGCCATCAATAAACCAGTCCCGGACGCCACGCCCGCCTAACGCCCGTAAAGCAATTTCCGGCATAACGGTACTGCCGCCACCACTACTGCGACTGGAGCGGATACGCAGATCATCAGCGATACCAATAATACGCAGCGGTTCCAATGCCAGCTGTGGCGGCTGAGCACAGCGCGGGTCCGCTGGCGGCAGCTGCTGACGCAAACGCTGCGACAAAGGCACCCAATGCTCCAGCGAACGCGGCCACAGGGCAATTACATGGGGCGTACGCTTGCCAACATCACATTCACTGTCCACCAGCAATCCCTGCTCGCTGGTCCAGAAGGTCAGCGGGTTGCGCCACAGACCATCGGTTGCCGCATCGGTTAAGGTCGGTGGTATCTGGCCATTAACGATCTGCGCCTGCAGGCTTTGCAGACACTGATCCGCCGGAGTGCTTTGCGCTGCCCGCCCCAGAGGCCAGCAGATCATAGCGGTTGAAACNCCCGCCGGTGCCGGTGCTGTCTGCGCTTCTGACTGCAAGCGGTCGAACAGTTTGAACAGCACAGGTAAGGCACTGACAGCGCCATAATGGCCCGGCGACGGCGTACCATCCGGTCGGCCGAACCACACGCCGATGGTGTATTCAGAGGTCGAACCAAGCGCCCAGGCATCACGGAAGCCGTAACTTGTGCCGGTTTTCCAGGCAATAGCCGGAGCCTTGTGGGTGACGGCAAAACTGCGTACCCGATCCGGCCTTGGGCTGCGTAACATGTCCGCCGTCACCCAGGCTGCCTGTGGCGACATCAGCCAGCGTGACGGCTGTAGCTGCTGCTCTGCTGCATATTCATAACGTAACGGATACACCTGACCATCGTTCATCAGAGCCGAATACAGCGTCACCAGATCCGCCAGCGATAAACCACCACCGCCCAGCGCCATCGACAGGTTGGCTTTGCCTCCGGCAGTGCGGTAACGAACCCCGGCATTTTTTAAGGCTCCGTCAAACGCCTGTGGAGTCAATGCTTCCAGCACCTGAACAGCGGGCAGATTCAGTGAGCGGCGTAAGGCATCGGTGGCTGACACCGGGCCGGAAAATTCGCGGGTAAAGTTTTCCGGCTGGTAATCTTTTAAATAGCGCGGCACATCGCGCAATAAACTCTGTGAATGAATCAGACCTTTATCGATGGCTAACCCATAAATAAATGGCTTCATGGTGGAACCGGGAGAGCGCTGCGCCTGCACCATATCGACATGNCCAAAGCGGCTGTTATCNGCAAAATCAGCCGANCCTGCNTANGCAATNACTTCATGACTTTGATTNTTCAGCACCAGNACCGCAGCAGAATGGGCCTTNGGATATTGCTGGATTTCCTGGCGCAGAAAATTCTCCAGCTGACGCTGAACGTCACTGTCCAGTGTGGTTTTTATCANGGATTTATGCGGGTATNTTTCNCGCAGNGTACGTGACAANAATGGCGACANNTGCGGTGTTNNNGGCTGATAAGCCANTACTGCTTCCAGTAAAGCCTGCTGATANGCGTCGCTGCTGATAACGTGAAAATCCCTTAACCGCCGCAGCACTTTATCGCGNGCTNTNNGCGCCCTTAGCGGATGACGGTCCGGGCGCAGATANCTGGGNGCCTGAGGCAGNACCGCTAACANNGCACTTTCTGCCAANGATAACTGCGCCGGTGATTTATCCAGATATAACAGACTCGCCGCNCCGACNCCTTCAATCACGCCGCCCATCGGTGCGTAATTCAGATAGAGGGTAAGAATTTCATCTTTGCTCAGGTGCCATTCCAGCTGCAAAGCGCGGAATGCCTGCTGCAGTTTGCCGGTCAGCGAACGGGAATGAGGATAAAAACGCCGGGCCACCTGCATGGTCAGNGTCGAACCACCCGAGACCACNCAACCACAGCGCCAGTTCTGCCAGGCTGCACGCATNAATGCCAGCGGGTTAATCCCGGGGTGATAATAAAACCAGCGGTCCTCGTACTGAATCAAGGCCGCCAGATAATCACTGCTGACCTCAGCAGACGTGACCGGATAGCGCCATACACCATTTCTGTCAGCGAAAGCGCGCAATGGTCGCCCGTGACGGTCAACCACCAGCTGGGCAAAATCCTCACGGGCGGTATCCGTTAAATGCCCGGCATCCGGCACATCCATGGGCCAGATCAGGTCTGCGCTTTTAAACAACAGCAGCACGATCATTATGCTGAGCTGCAGGCCCATAACAATCCACGTTATGCGCCTTGCTAAGCGACCTGCTATGAACAGCTGCTGCAATCGGGATATCATTCTTCCCGCACCTTTTTTGGGTTCAGATCCAATTTTCAGTCAGATCTACTGCCGGTTTACGGCTGACTGACAGTCAGAATATCGGGTGTGCTACCCACGGCCCGGATTTCAGGATCGTACATATCTTCAACCAAAGGTGCCGGCACCTGATAATTGCCCGGCGTTACCGCACGCACCAGATAGAAAATATTGGTAGCGTCGTAATAGGCAGAGTCAAAAGCCGCAACAAAACGGTCATCACGATATTCCTGATGCAGAACCCGCGATTCATTCCACCAGTAACTGATTGGCCGTTGATCCACCATCACTTCGTCCAGCTTCACCGATGCATTCAGATTCTGATTTTCCAGTTCAAGTCCGGCAGGCAACAGATCAATCAGCATCAGGTCAGGACGACGATAACGGTCAATCGGTTTAATCCTTACCTGCACCAGCATCAGTTCACCAACCTTCATCCGTAAAGCTCCATCATCCGGCGTAATTAACTGGCCGTCGGTGGTGAAATAACGACGTTCAATCACCAGCCCATCACTGGCTGGCGGTGGCGGCAGATCACTGTGGCCTTGATAAGCCAGAGACACATACAGACGTTTATCACTGGTATTGGTAAAGGTCAGCCCTTGTGCCAGTTGGCTGCCGCTGATCAGGCGGGTGAAAATGCCTTTCTGATCCAGGGTTTCACCGTTCGCATTGCCTGCTGCGTTAATTTTCAGCGTTCCGCTCCAGGGATCGGTATTCAGTAATTCAATGGCCGCCATAAAGACGCTGTTGCGTTCCTGGGTACTCAGATAATTGCGCTGATTTAAGGTTTCAGCCAGCGTCATGGAACGCTCAAAGGCATAACTTTTATCCAGCCCATAATGCATCAGCAGACGCACCACCTGAGCCGTGTCACGCACGTTTGAGCCATAATCGCCGATATAAACGTCAGCGATGCGGTCACTTTGTTTCAGACGGGTAAGCAGCTCTGTGGTCAGCTGACTGTCACCCATCAGATGCGCCGCAAGTGCCAGATGCAGCACCGGCAGCGACGGTGAATCGGCCAGCAGTTCTTTCGCCAGACGGCGCACTTCCGACAATGGCGCCTGCTTATGACGGGCCAGCACATAGGCGGCATAGGCCTGATACGACTGGCGATACATTTCCGGACGGCCACTCCAGCGCTCCTGGAATGTTGCCCGGCTGCGCACGTATTCACCCAGACGTTTCAGCGCTTTGCTCAGCATGTCTTTATCAACGCGCACGCCTTTGTCCTGCGCGTCGGTGAGAAAATC
Source organism: Oceanospirillaceae bacterium (assembly GCA_002706025.1). Lineage (GTDB taxonomy): Bacteria > Pseudomonadota > Gammaproteobacteria > Pseudomonadales > Oceanobacteraceae > Venatoribacter. The sequence continues at coordinate 36,060 of PAJK01000040.1, read as the reverse complement.
CGTAGCGTATGCGGTCAGCCAGTGCTGTTCGTATTCGTCTTTATTGCTCCATAAACCAAAACCGCCATGGGTCATCTGACGTTTTACGATACGGTCCATGCCGGATTCCAGCGCATCCTGACGCTGACGTCCGGTGGTATTGCCAAGGCCCATTGCTTTGAGCTGAGCGTCATCGGCGTATATCCACGGCCAGGTCGAACTGACCGACTGCTCCAGACAGCCGTACGGATAATGCAGAAGATTCTGCAGGTGATTACGCGGATTCAGGTTCACCGAGGTATTTACTGACAACGAGGCTTCCAGTGATTCCGGACGCATATCCGCAAGGTCAGCGGCGGTTAATGTCAGCTGTTCACCGGGCTCCAGCATCTGGTCTTTTTTATAGGTCAGTGCCGGATTGGCATTGCGGCTGTTGAGTTTCCAGTGACGTTCAAGACGATAATCTCCGCCATCACTCAGCACCATACCAATATCCATCTGACCAGCCGGATATTCCGCACGGATCGGCAGAATTAACGTCTTTTTCGCACCATCCGCCAATACCAGCTGCGTCTTTTCAGCGTCTTTATTTAATACACTGATTGCCCCTGAAGTGCTGAACGCCACGTCCAGCGTCTGCTCTTTACCGCTGAGATTGGTGACATCCAAAGCCACCATGCTTTCATCGCCCACGGCAATAAAACGCGGCATCGAAAGCTGGGTTACCACAGGCGCCGCCAAGGTGACTTCCTGTTCCAGATTACCGTAACGGTTACTGTCGAAAGCAACCGCCATCAGCCGCAGACGACCATTAAAGTCCGGCAGGTTCAGCGCAATATCTGCCTCACCATTAACAACATCCACGACACCGGAAAACAGCGAAACAATCTGTACTTCAGAACGCGCATTTTTACCGCCACGCGACAGTGCGTCGGCGTCACCACCGTATTTCAGCGTCGCCAGGCGATTATCATTCAGATCAATCAGCTTGCTGTACATATCACGGATATCAACCTGATAACGGCGCTGAGCGAAGAACCAGTCAAACGCATCCGGCGTTTTAAAATCCGTCAGCGACAGCACACCAACATCCACCGCCGCCAGTGTCACCCAGGCTTTCGTCACCGGCGCACCGGATTCATCGGCCACTTTTACTTTGGTGGTTACCTGCTGATCAGGTAGCCATTTTTCCGGCGCATCCACGCTCACCTGTAAACGGCGTGGCTCACGGTTCAGCGGCAAATGAATCAGCCCGATGGAACGGGTTGGCGTAATACGTTCTTTTTCGTCAGCTGGCTGCAGATGCACAACACTGATGTAAATATCGTGGCGCTTCCAGCTCTTATCCACCGGAATATTGACCGACATACCTTCCGCCGGAACGCTGACCCGGGTGCTCCACAGCAACTGATCACTTTCCACCAACACCAGACTTTCGCCCGCTGCCGGCGGCACAATATTCAGCTGCGCGACCTCACCGGCATAGTATCCGCCTTTATCCAGCGCCAGCGTCACTTTATCCGGGCGCGCGCCCTGTTCACTGTCGGCAGAATCTTCCCAATACCAATACCAGCTCTCACCCGCATTAAAGGTCATGCTACTCACCAGACCGGTTTGCGGGTCCTGAACTTCAATCCGGTAACTGCCATATTTAACCGGCAGCATGACTTTGGTTTTTCCGTCTTTGCTGATATCCGTGGTCAGNGNCAGTGCATTAAATTCACGGTCAGTGGTTTCCATATACCAGCCACGTGAGGACTCATAACGCCAGTGATAACGACGGTTCATATTCACCAGCCGCACTTTGACTTTATCCGCTGCGGTTAACTGACCGTTGCGGTCACTGCGGATTAATTCAAATTCAGCCTGGCTGTTGGCGGGCGCGTAGTCTTTAAAAGCCGGGCGGATACCAATTAAGGCATCGGCCGGTAACACCCGGGCGCTGTAACGGCGAACCAGCGGACGACCACCNCTTTCATACAGACTGCCGGTGATATTCACCGCCAGTGGCGTTTTTGCATTCTGCCACTGGGATTCCAGCTGCAGCTGATAACGCCCATCGGCATCCAGCTGGCCGCCCTGCACACTGAAATTCTGGTTATTGCTGCGGTCCAGNCTGTCACCAAAATAGTAATCCGGGTATTGCTCNAACGGATGNGCCAGCTGNGCAACNCNTACNGTGGCATCAAAGCGGTTGCCGGCAGCCGGNGCGCCNTACAGGTATTCACCCAATAATGGCAGNGTCANTGTCTCTGCCGGTTTAACAAACAGTGGCTTTGTTTCNCCTGGNTTAAACGTCAGCTTCAGACGCTCTGGCATAAAGTCTTCGACTTTAAAGCGGTAAACCACACGGTTATCGCCTACGCCTTCCACTTCAAAGCGCCAGTCACCGGTCTGNGCGTCATCACTCAGCGGATATTCATACTGGTAGTAACCGGCGGCGGACGACTGCAGATTAATGTCTTTTACTTTCTGTCCGTCCGGGCGAATGATGCGTGCTTTCAGCGGCTGACGNTTTAATGACTGGCCATCCTCATCGCGCAACAGAGCGGANAACACAGCCGTTTCNCCACCGCGGTAAATATCCCGTGGCGCATAAATAAATAATTCCCGGCTCTGATACGGACGATNGGCCAGTTTAAAATCNGAGAGATCCAGTGCNGCGTTATCCAGCGACACGAAACTGACNGAATCATCCTTACTCGCNACCAGTATCTGCCCCCACTGCTTNGAGCGGCGGATTTTAATATAGCCCTGTTCATTNCTGGTGCCTTCGTAGGCGACTGAACCGTTAGCATTTAACAGGCGCACCTGNGCCTGACTGACAGCTGCNGGGTTCTCNAGGGAATTCAGATAGACNTCNAAATGATTNTCNTAGGTACGGATCTGCATGCCNATGTCNGTNACGGTAAAATACGTAACCGANAACTGACTGTCGAATTTNCCCGGNCGCTGCATAATGGCGATATAAACACCCGGTTGCTGCAGGGCTTTAACATTCTGCACNGGCAGGTTCACNANNCGNCGCTTATTTACATCNTCNGTTAAATGATAGCGNCCTTCGTATACCGGATCNGAAAATCCTTCCATTTCNTCCAGACGGTAGTAGCGCTCACTCAGNCCGTGACTTTTCCAGTTAATAAAAGCTGCCAGGTCATTGGCCTTGACGCGCATAAAATTCACCGTCACTTCCGGCGTATTTAATGCGTAAACCGGTAAACCCGTATGCAGATTCAATGGCAGAAAATGGCCATTACTGGCAAAGCTGGCACTGGCCTGCAGACCGCCNAAACTGATGGTCTTTTCTGCCGGGGTNTGCAGAGTTTCGCCATTGATCGCCGGNACGCCGGTNGCNACAGAAACTTTATAGGTGGAATCCGGCTCAACCTGATCAAAATATGCCGTACTGCCATCGTCAGACAGCACCCAGCTGCCTGNCGAAACCGNCCAGCGATTGGCNGCTGTCTGTTTTTCTACGGTGAAATACGACTGAATATTTTTGCTGGCGTCGACTGGNACAGAAAAGGTGACGCCAATTGCATTGCCATCGTCGTAACTGGCATCACTGATATCAGCCACCTGCTGTGGAACCCCGGCGTAAATTGCCTGCAGATCTTCAGCTTTAACGGTTTGCCCATCCTGTTTTTCTGCTGTCTGCTGCACAGTCTCTGCAGTGACAGTGACAGAGGCTTCAGCGCTCTGCACACTAGCGCCATCCTCTGCCCCGGATTTTTCAGCAGCGGCTTCTTTGCCGGGATGTTTACTGGCGGAGTCATTATTATCACTGCATCCATATAACACGGCTGAAGCCATCAGCAGTGCAGATAATAATGTGCGGGGTAGGCGGATCATGACTCGTTCCTTGATTTTTACGTAAATGCTTTGGGGCGCACTATAAACGTCCGGGCCAGTGCTGGCTATGACATCCGTCACGGGTGAAATTCCGTTGCGTAATTCAACATTTTGTTTCAGTGAAGTTTATCAATACTGGCTATAGTTAATCCGGTGTCTTTCCATCCTGTTCATTGACTGTGGGTGCTGTTTTGCCAGCGATTGCCTTGATTCGTCCAGCCCTGTTCCCCCTGCTCTCGCTGCTGCTGTGCTGGCTGGCATTGCCGCACCTCAATACCTGGGCAGATGATTACGGGATACTGATTCTGGCCGCGCCTTTTATTCTGGCAGCGCTGTGTCTGTTACTGGCTCAGGTATTCAGTCAGGGCCGTATCGGACAGATGGCTGTTCTGACCATTGCCAGCTACAGCCTGATTCAGTGGCAGATGCAGTCCACGCTGGATGATCCGGAAACCTGGTGGCTGTATTTCTGGCTGACCCTGCTGTTTCCGCTCAACACCCTGTTTGTCCGCTTCCTGCCGGACCGTCGTCCGTTGTCGCCAGAGGGTATGCTGTTTCCGGCACTCCTGCTGCTGCAGGCAGGTCTCCTTTTGTGGCTGCCACAACATATGCCTGCACAGATACCCACTCAGAGGATCAGTGAGTGGGTACTGACTTTTCTGCGTCAGGGCGATGATCCCTTATTACCACTGCCGGCCATGTTCAGCTTCGCCATCGCCGCCATTCTGTTGTGTGTGCGACTGCCCCGTGAGCGTGACATTCCGCTGGCCTTTGTTGGCCTGCTGATTCTGCATGGGCTGATGTTCTGGCAGTTTGATCAATCTTATATGTCGGCGCTGACAGCAACGCTTTCATTGCTGCTGTTGCTGGCGACGCTGCTGATCACCAATCATCAGCTGGCATTCATTGATGAATTAACCTCCCTGCCGGGCCGGCGTGCGCTGATGAATGATCTCAAGCACCGCCATGGTCACTATCTTCTGGTGATGGCAGACATCGACCACTTCAAACAATTTAACGATACCCACGGTCACGACACCGGCGACCATGTACTGCGTCTGGTTGCCAGTCAGCTGGCGAAAACCCGTGGCGGCTGTCGTGCCTACCGTTACGGCGGTGAAGAATTCACCCTGGTGTTTCCTTCAATGGATGCCATCGATTGCCGTCCGTTTATTGAAGCCACCCGCGAACGCATTGCGGCCTATCCACTGGTGATACGCGATAAACAGCAACGACCAGCCAACAACCGCAACGGTAAAAAACAGCGCGGCAGAAACAGTGGTCAAAAAGCCCTGCGCGTTACCATGAGCTTTGGTGTCGCGCGGCGTCAGAAAGGGGAAACGATTGAGGCCGTGATGAAACGCGCCGATAAAGCGCTTTATAAAGCCAAGCAGAATGGCCGAAACCGGACGGAAGATGCGGTATGATGGCAGCCAATGTGCCTGAACTGCCGAACTAGTCCATGAACAAAGAAATACGTACCGAAATATTTACCCGATTACGTGAGCACAATCCGAATCCGCAAACCGAGCTGGAATACACCACGCCATTCGAACTNCTGATCGCGGTACTGNTGTCGGCTCAGGCGACNGATGTGAGCGTTAATAAAGCCACGCGCAAACTTTACCCGGTCGCCAACACACCGGAAGCCATTCTCGCGCTGGGCGAGGAAGGTCTGAAAACCTANATCAAAACCATCGGTCTGTTTAACAGCAAAGCAAAAAACGTCATCAAGCTTTGCCAGATTCTGATCGAACAGCACAACAGTGAAGTACCGCAAACCCGNGAAGAACTTGAAGCCCTTCCCGGTGTCGGACGTAAAACAGCCAATGTTGTGCTNAACACCGCGTTCGGNCAACCGACCATCGCNGTGGATACACACATATTCCGGGTGTCTAACCGCACAAANATAGCCCCGGGCAAGGACGTGGATGAAGTGGAAAAACGCCTGATGCGCGTGGTTCCCAAAGAGTTTCAGCAGGATGCCCATCACTGGCTGATTCTGCACGGACGCTATGTCTGCGTTGCACGCAAGCCTAAGTGTGGCGCCTGCATTATCGAAGACCTGTGCGAATACAAACAGAAAACATCTGACTGAGAGAGCTTATGAGACTTTTACATACCATGCTGCGCGTCGGCGATATGGACCGTTCAATCAAATTTTACACCGANGTTATGGGCATGCAGCTGCTGCGCAAACACGATAACGAAGAATANAAATACACCCTGGCGTTCGTCGGCTACCAGCCGGAAAGCGAAGGCGCNGTNATTGAACTGACTTACAACTGGGGCACCAGTGAATACGATCTGGGCAGCGCNTACGGCCATATTGCGCTGGAAGTGGANAATGCCGCNGAAGCCTGTGAAAAGATCCGNAACAACGGCGGCAAAGTCAGCCGTGAAGCCGGCCCGGTAAAAGGCGGCACCACGGTGATCGCGTTTGTTGAAGATCCNGATGGCTACAAAATCGAGCTGATCGAGAAAAGCGACGACAGCGACACATTCTGACGTCAGCCATNAAAGCGGAAGTGCAGCACTTTAAGGCCACGGCCCNGCTGCGCTTCGGCAAATACCTCAGGGTTGGCTACCCGCTCGACAAAACGGCACTGAGGTGCGTGTTCAGCCACCTGATCCAGTAAGAAGTCTTCACCCAGATCCGGGGCATTCAGGCACAGCAACAGATNGGCGCCTGGGTTCATATACTCCGGCAAACGGCGCAGAATCTTGGCGTAATCACGGCGGATATCCACGCTGCCCTTCTGAAACGTCGGCGGATCACACACCAGCAGATCGTAAGGGCCGAACTTTTTCACCCGNCCCCAGGANTTAAACAGGTTCACACCTTCAAATATNACCCGTGAGACATCCTGNCCGTTCAGCCTGTGGTTCTCCCGGCCNTGGCTCAGGGCNCCTTTGCTCATATCAATNTTTACGACTTTAGTCGCNCCACCNGCAATCGCCGCAACCGAAAAGCCACAGGTATAAGCAAACAGATTGAGCACATTGCGCCCTTTGGCATGCTCCTGAACCCAGCGCCGGCCATTGGCCATATCAAGAAACAGCCCGGTATTCTGACTGCGGTTGAGATGCAGCTGATACGCCAGCTGATGCTCATGAATCACCATCTGCTGGGGCATATCACCATGCAGGCATTCAAACGGCGCACCGGCCCGGCAACGGTACTGCACCACCACCTGCAACGCCCCCACCAGCTCCACCAGAAGCGCCGCCAGGCCGCGTAGTTGCTGGATTTCTTCTTCCGCATACAGGGTNATCAGCGCCAGTGGACGGTACCAGTCGATATTGATGTGCTCCAGTCCTGGCCAGCGGTGTCCACGGCCATGAAACAGCCTCTGCGCATCCTCGCCCACNGGCTGAANAAATGGCACTAATGATAAATTCAACAGTGATTCCTCATAAAAAAGAACGACATAGTTTACCAAATACTGTCGTTTATTACTTTTTCCACTGGCGCTAACCCAGTAAACATGCGGCTTGCAGCGGGAATTGAAAATAGTTGTCAATCTTCTGCGCAAATGCTTTCTCACAGAGAATAAGTGAGATACTATGNCTGCGTTGGAGTTATAAATCGGTAGCTTCAATGCATTGGCGAGTGCCTCATATTGTAAGATATGCAAGATACTGGTCGATAGCGGCATAGATTGATTATCCCCGGCTCTGCCGGCCAGTATCGAAAGTATGCCAGTTAGTTAAGCAAATCCGGTCCGAGACCGGCGCACTACTCAGGAAAGTAAGCATGGCAAATTTAGTTGAAGGCACCGTTAAATGGTTCAATGACGAAAAAGGTTTCGGTTTCATTGAACAGGATTCCGGTAAAGACGTATTCGTACATTTCAGCGCTATCAACGGTTCAGGCCGTCGTAGCCTGATGGAAGGCCAGAAAGTGACTATGGAAGTTACTCAGGGTCAAAAAGGCCCTCAGGCCGAGAACGTTACTCCAGTTTAATTCGTTAAACTGAATAGCGTTTTCGCATAAGCCCGTATCCCCGGATACGGGCTTATGTATTTTAGCCTCCCCAAAACAAAGGCTTGCCCCTCCCCTCTGAGCTGATACTCTAGGTATTGGTATTTATTCATCATTGCGGCTTTAACCCAGATGATTGATCAGGGCGAACTTTTCGACATCCCCAGTCCGTGCAAACGCATCTGTGTGACCAATAACCGTGGTTACTGCAAAGGTTGCTTCCGCTCCCGCGACGAACGCCTCAATTGGCTCAAATACTCAGACTTTCAGCGCCAGCTGATTATCAATCTGTGCGAGAAGCGCCGACTGAAAGTTCTCAGCGCCAAACAGAACCCTCAGACAGAAGAAGATGCTGACGAATGGATCCCACAAGCGGATCTGTTTGCAGAGCTTCCAGACAATAGAGAAGCCATTGCAGCAGGAACAGAAAGCCCCGTGCATTCTGAAGCTGAGACCCTGCAACCGGTTNCTACAGTCCCGAATACGTCAGCGCCTGATACCTCTGAGGCTGATACCTCTGAGGCTGATATCTCTGCGCCTGATACGTCCGAGCCTGGCACTTCTGTATCTGAGGCAGATCTGACTTCGTCCGGCCAGATACAGACCGGACTGTTCAACGAACCTGCAGACACAGCTCAAGTCACGGCTGAACCTGCAGAACAAAGTACACAGCGCTCTGCTGCCAACGCTACCTCCTCAGCTGAAGAACGAATAGCAGACGAAGAAAAAGCAGAAGCGCAGATTGAAGAAACGGCAGAAAAGAAACTCAAAGAAAGCAAAGCGGCCAGACGCAAAACACGCCAGCCGCAGCCCGGTGATGATCAGCTGGATATGTTCAGCTGACTCAGGAAGTGACCGCTTCCGGCGGAACGATTTCCAGCCANTGCAGCGTTTTTGAGGTCNGCTTCGTTGGCCGGTATTCGGCACTGACCCAGCCNGCATAATCCGATNATTCAATGCAGTTAAATATCACCGAAAAATCCAGATCACCNGTACCCGGCTCACCGCGATGGGGAATATCCGCAAACTGAATGTGGCCGATATNTTCACCGTTGTGNTCAATAAATTCGCAGACTTTGCAGCCCATCAGCGACATATGATAAACGTCNAACTGNGCCTTNATATGCGGNTGTTTAAGCTCATTAATAATANCCAGCATCTGCTCGCCGGTACTCACCAGAAAATCAGGCATATCNCGGGTATTAATGGCTTCAAATGTGGTGGTGATATTAAACGGNGCCAGGCTGTCNGCGGTTTTTACCAGATTCTTTTTAAACGTATCCAGATAAAAGACGCGCTTATTTTCATCCGTACAACGACCCGGNAACACGTTAACACAGGATACNTTCAACGCCCGTGCGTAAGCCAGACACTCNACCATTGCCGCCGCNTATTCCGCCGTTTTACCGGGAACAGCNGCCAGACCTTCNCCACCCTGCATAAGATCGCCGGCCGGCAGGTTNATCAGCACACACTGNAGATNATTTTCCCGCAGTGCCTGCTGAATATCCAGGATCGGTGTGTCGTAAGGAAACTGAATTTCTACCGCGTTGAATCCGTCTTTNCGGGCTGCAGCAAANCGCTCCAGAAACGGCAGNTCGGTATACATCAGTGATAAATTAACGGCGAGTTTCACCCGTNTTTCTCCGAATACATTGTGACCAGAGTACAGGGATCACGGTCGGCGTTCCCCTGCGCTGCAAATAAACGCATTAACTCTGCGCCGAGACCGGCCATTGGAATGGCACTTTTTGTNGTGCAGGCCAGATCATTGGCCATATCGAGATCTTTTAACAGGGTTTTTACATGCCACTTCACCGCATCAAAATCCCGCTCCGCCATACGCGGACCGGTTAACTGCAGCGGAATGGAATCAGCAAATCCACCTTTCAGCGCCTGCGGTATGCGCGCNGCATCTACGCCTGCTTTTTCCGCCATGGCCATAACNTCAGCCATCACCAGAACATTGCAACTGACCAGCATCTGATTACAGATTTTGGTNACCTGCCCGGCGCCGGTCTCACCCATGCGGGTTACCCGCTGCGACAGTGGCGCCAATACGGGGCGCAGACGATCGATTANGTCCTCATCACCCCCTGCCATAATCGCCAGGGTGCCCTGCTCGGCACCGGCCACTCCGCCGGAAACAGGGGCATCGACCCAATCAACAGCNCACTTTTCNTTCAGCCGGGCGGCCATATCGCGGGTCGCAGCCGGATCGATACTGGAGAAATCCACCACCACCTGNCCGGCTCGCGCGGCAGATGCGATACCACCCTCGGCGAACACNACGGCATCAACCGCTGCGGTATCCGTCACGCAGATCAGCAGTATGTCGCTGTGCGCCACCAACCCGGCAATATCCGCTGCGACTTTCGCCCCCGCCTGAGCCAGTGTTGCGGTCTTTTCCGGATTACGGTTCCAGACCGTAAGCGGGTAACCGGCGGCCAGCAAACGCCTGCTCATTGGTACACCCATAAGGCCCATACCAATAAAGCCAAGTCGTGGTTTCGTCATAAGAACTCCGTTGTTTCTTCCAATAATATCAAAGACTTAGGACAGGTCTAAGATAAAAGTGCCATTTTTCCAGCGCATCTGGCCAATCCCGGCGCCAGCCTCTTGCCACTGCACCAATCTGTGGACGCAGATTTTTACAATATTCGCGGTTGATTCTTTCACCCAATGACATTTCCTGACCTATGCTGATTATCAGGTAACCAACGGATGAATAACTATGAGTATGGCCACCATNTTTGCCGAATCCCGCACTTTGCCGCATATTCCAAAGGTTGTGCAGGAACTGATCGAAAGTTTCCGCGATGATAACGTTGATATTGATGATATCAGTAAGAAAGTAGCGAGCGACCAATCTCTNACAGCCAAAGTGTTACGACTGGCNAATTCAGCCCATTACGGTGTGTCGCGCACTGTATCCAACCCACATGACGCCATTATGTTACTGGGCTTCAGTACNTTACGGACCATGGTGCTGGCNTCNGGTGTCAGTGGTGCATTTAAGGCGCCGGAAGGNTTTGANCAGAAGAAGTTCTGGCGTCAGTCCTTCGCCGTCGCAGCCCTGTCGAAATGGATAGCGGGTTATGTACCCGACGGTGAAAAAGAGACNGCCTTTACCTGCGGTATGCTGCATTCCATCGGATCTCTGCTGATCCGTATCGTTTTACCGGAAGAAGCNCATCGCATCGATGAAGCTGAGTCGCTGGGCAGTAANCGTTACAGNCTGGAAAATGGNCAANTCGGCTATAACTCAGCGGATGTCGGCGCCGAGCTGGCTAANCGCTGGAAGTTTCCGCAGGAAATGCAGCAGGCNATNCTGGAGCAGGACTATCCGGATCAGGATAAGCCTTACAGTAAGATGGCNGGCATTCTNTATATCGCGAAATTCCTCTACAACGCCCATGAAAGCAATATGGATGAAGAGCAGATNAAGGAGGGTTTTCCGGTCGAAGTGGCCAAGGCCGTCGGCATGGATTTCAACCGCGCCAGCNCTGATCTGAGCGCGGTTAATGATCTCAACTCTGGTCTGGATGCGCTTCTGGAATAAAGGCTGCCTGTATCGCGTCGCCGCTGCCGAACCACTCACGGCTGCGGCGCACCCTTTCCTCAACNGGCANATGCGTATCTGCCTCACTGAGTGCGTCAATACGCTGCAATCGCGGCAACAAGCCNGTACCGTTAGCCACCTGAATCGCCAGTCCGGGACGGGCATTGAGTTCCAGCAACATTGGGCCATGACGGCGGTCGAGNACCATATCCGTGCCCAGATAACCAAGGCCGGACACGTCGTAGCATTTTGCTGCCTGCTCCAGCAAAACTTCCCACTCAGGAACCTGAAGCTCTTTCAGAGCCCNTCCNGTNTCCGGATGATGAGTAACGGTAACGCCATTCTGCACNGCATTCAGGGCACGTCCGGTGGCGATATCAATACCAACGCCCACAGCCCCCTGATGCAGGTTAGCTTTGCCNTCAGAACTGCGGGTGGATAGACGCATCATTGCCATCACCGGATAACCGCGACAGACAATCACCCGGATATCCGGCACACCCTCAAACGAATACTCAGAAAGCTGCTGATCAAACTCAATCAGCTCTTCGATTAAAGCAACGTCCGGCGTACCGCCGAGACTGTAAAGACCGGCAAGAATATTCGATGTATGGCGCTGNAGATCAGCCAGCGACAGATGGCTGCCACTGTTTTTAATAAAGCCACCATCGCGTTTATTCAGCACCAGAATGCCTTTTCCGCCACTGCCTTTGGCCGGTTTAATAGCAAAGCCCTGTACGCCGCTGAGGATATCCCCCAGGCGGTTGACGTCATGCTGACTGCTTATCGCACCGATCAATGCCGGCGAGGCAATGCCGGCCTGNTGCGCCAGCATTTTGGTTTTGAGCTTGTTGTCTACCAANGGGTAGAGACGGCGNGAGTTATAACGGCTNATATAACCGACGTTACGCCGGTTCATACCGAGAATTCCGCGCTCTTTAAGACGCCATGGCCAGGTCAGCATCACTTGCTCCCGAAAGAGGCAAAGCGACGCAGTTCCAGCAGACGATAACCCGTGTAGGAACCGATCANCAGCACCAGAGCCAGAATAACCAACTGAATNCCGATGAANTTAAAGGTCAGNTGACGCACCCACGGATCATTCATCGCCCAGTANGCAAGGACTGCCGTCAGCAGGCTGCCGCCACCCTGAACCATCACCTCGTGACCGCCCTCTTCCTCCCAGAGAATCGACATACGTTCAATGGTCCAGGACAGAATAATCATCGGGAAGAAGGTGATCTTCAGACCTTCCGTGAGCCCGACCTTATAAGACAACACACTGAAGATACTGATGATGGCAATCACGGTAATAATCACCGAGGTTATCCTCGCCACCAACAACAGGTTAAGCCGCGACAGATAACTGCGGATCAGCAGACCGGTCGCCACGACGATCAGAAAACCCACCAGACCAGTAACCAGCGATGTCTGAATAAATGCCAGCGCGATCAGTACGGGCATAAACGTACCGGAGGTACGGATGCCGATCAGCACGCGCAGAATACAGACGATCAGAGCGCCAATGGGAATAAGCAGAATCGTTTTGAACATCGCCTGCTCTTCGATCGGCAGACTGTGAATGGAGAAATTCAGAAAATCGTGCTGACTCGACAGGTTTTCTGCAATGTTTGCATAGGTCGATTCTTCACGTTTGATCATGGAAAAACGCACGCTCGAATCGCGTCCGCCCATAACATCCAGCACCGGCGCGCCATGTTGCTCCCACAGCAGCATGGATTCCGGCTCACTGGTCAGGGTTTCCGTCGGCTCGCCCGGAAGCTGAAATACCTGACTGCTGTCACCCGACCCCGACCACACGCGCAGCATGGTTACCAACTGCTGACGGCGGCGGCCATCTTCCAGCGGCAGACCGTATACCAGAGTCGATGGCACACGGGCTTTGTTCAGCATATCGGCAATCAGTTGTGGCAGATGATCAGAAAAATGGGTCTTTAACAGCAGGGTATCCTGATCCGGATCCTGATCACTGAACCGTTTTAACAGTTGGCGGGTGAGACTCAGGTTATCCGCCGAGGTTGAGTAAGCACCACTCAGTACACTGTTAACAGCCGTCGCATAGGGTTCAGGCCAGCTTACAGCGCGGATTTCCGGCGCGGGCATGTTTTCCATCGCCGGCATCTGACTGACCAGAACCTCGGCACGGTAAAACAATTCCTGACGACCGTTGGCAGCCCTGATGGTCCACTCGGCGCGCGGGTCATCCCCTTCGATAAAATTCAGGCCATAGCCCGGTGAAGCACCCGCTTCTTTTAACAGGGTAAAACCATCCTGATCAGCAGGTCTGGCCATAGACACCCGCACCGGGTCGCCATAGGCAGTAAACTCCACACTGGCTTCCACCGACCAGATAGTCTGCGTTTCGCCATACATCAATGGGACTTCGTAAACCCAGTGGCGGTGCAGAATTAAAAAGATACCGACTACCAGCAGTACGGCGACAATGATATACAGCGGTAAACGCGGTAATTTAGCTTGCGACGGCAACGCCACTTCTTTTACTCCTGCGGCTCAGCCGCCTGTGAATCTTTCGGCTCAGCTTTTAGCACCTGGCTACTGCTGTCGTCTTTGTCCGTGTCCGCATTTTTGGCATCCTTTGCCGATTTTTCCTGCTTTTGTTTCTCTTTTACGGGCTGCAGGGTTTTCTTTTCCGGTTTTGGCTGATCCGGTTCAAATTTTGGCTGCACATATTGTCTGCCCACATCAATGAGAGTGACATCGCGCAGGAAACTGCGGCCCAACAGAATCGGATAGGTCATCTGTGAGCGGTCAGTCAGGGAAAACTCGGTATCGATCTGCAGGTTATTACCCAGATTCACGGTCAGCATAACCACCGGACGGCGGTCGNCTATGTCNTCCGANGAGGCCTGACGNATTCTGACGTGACGGGACAANGGTGCCTCAACCCGGATCGGCTCAGCTTCATCATCGTGCTTAAGGTCGAAGCGAACCCACTTATCACCATTACGTTCAAAGCGCTCGATATTCACTGCNCTTAANGAAGAAGTAGCNGCGCCNCTATCGACCCGGGCTTTGTAGTGATGACCCGGTGGCGAAATATAAATCCACTCGGTGGAGCCAACCAGTACACGNCCATCCAGTTTATCNGCNGCNNCACCGGCGACCGCCGGACAGTCACTGTTGGCAAACGATGGATTNGCTGCAGTCAGAGCCTGAACTTCGCTGCTCAGTTTCTCAAACGCAGCCGCCTGCTGACTGAGCTGATTGCGGGCGTCATCAAGACCNGAGCACTCAAGCACCAATGAAGGCGGGGTTTCTNGTTGTGGCTGGCCCTGCACGGCTTCTTCTACGATGCCGCGGATTGAATCATTGGTCACCGCAGTGTGGTTNGGTGATGGCCAGGTGGAACATCCNGCGCTGCTCAGAGCGAGGATAGCNGTAAGGGAAATGGCTGCCCTTGAGGGCATAACAGCCTCCGGTATATCTTCAGGTTGACGGCATTTAACCACAGAGTAGTTATAAGCTGAATATGGGGTATTTACTTTCCGCCGGGCCAGATTGGTCCAAAAACGGAACAGCAGCCCGCTATGACAGGCGCNCACAAAAAAAGCTCCCGAAGGAGCCTTTTTGAAACAGCCTGTTTCAGACCATTCACGCCATTTGCGACTGAATATAGTTCTGCAATCCGATACGGTCGATCAGCCCCAGCTGCTGTTCCAGCCAGTGAGCATGATCTTCTTCGGTGTCATCCAGCAGCTTANGCAGCATNTCACGGGTCACGTAATCCTTGACCGATTCGCAGTAGGCCATGACCTCACGCAGATGAGCGACAACCGCGTACTCAAGATCCAGGTCCGCTTTCAGCATGGAAGGAACATCTTTACCGACGTTGATCGGCTCACGGGTCACCATGTCCGGAATACCTTCCAGAAACAGGATGCGTTCGATCAGATCAGATGCATGATCNTTCTCTTCTTCAAACTCGTGATTGATGCGCTCATAGAGNTTGCCAAGATCCCAGTCCTGGTACATGCGGGAGTGAATAAAGTACTGATCCATGGCGGTCAGCTCACCGGCCAGCAGATCATTCAACATCTCAATAACTTTCGGATCGCCTTTCATACTTAATCGTCTCCCATCTTACTTTGCAGGTAATTCTGAATGCCGGAATGCTGAATCAGATATTGCTGGCTTTCAATCCAGTCCAGATATTCTTCTTCGTATTCCAGGATGTCTTCCAGCAGGTCGCGGGTCACGAAATCGCGGACCGATTCGCAATAGGCTATGGCTTCTTTCACTGCNGGCAGCTGTTCGAGAATCTGNTCCATATCGCACTGCAGCATTTCTTCCGGCTTTTCGCCAATGCGCAGACGGTTCAGTTTCTGCAGATTCGGCAGACCTTCAAGAAAAAGAATCCGTTCAATAATAGCGTCAGCCTGTTTCATATCCTTGATGGATTTTTTGTAGGCTTTTTCATTGAGTTCTTCCAGNCCCCAGTTTTTAAACATNCGGGCATGGAGAAAATATTGGTTAATGGACGTGAGCTCGATGCAGAGAATCTGATTCAGATACTCNTTTACCTTCGGATCGCCTTTCATTATCGTTCACTCCTGNGCTTAATTGCAGACAGTCTATGTGCAGGTTCCAAACCGTGCAAGAACATGCAATATCTTTTACTTATCTTTTGTATAAAGCCTGACCATAAGCGACGACAAAGCCGCTATTGACTGAAACATAACAATCCAATACGGAATTTATAACTAATACAAATCAGTCGNATTATTAGCAGATNTTTTTGTCAGAAATATAACAACACCNGATAACTGTTTATTTATGCGTTTATTACTGNACAGTTATCGATCCGGTTTCATACCAATATTAAAACTGCCGTCAGAATGAAAGCAGGCAACCTGCTGGCGTTTTTTACCAATCANAAANGGCTCATCGTCAAAGAATAAAAAGTTTTTCCAGTGCTCACGGAAAACTTTCCAGCNGGTCTGAACNACNTGCTCAGCGCTGTAGCAGAAATAGACGACGGTATTATCATCCCAGCTCATNTGCGCGGCGATCAGCTCCGGCAACTCATTGCTGTCNCTNTCCCAGGCTTCCTGCCAGTTCCCCTGTTCGGTCCAGATGCCATTTCGGGCTGGCCAGTCATCNCCAAGAAAATGGGTCGCATGCGTCGCTTCTNTACTGATGTACTGACGCCAGATCTGCAGCGCNCTGTCCGCTGCCAGCGGACGGATTTCTGCCAGAGCATCAGCGCCCACCGGCAACTCNCGATGACGGAAGATCCAGCCCTGCTTATATTCTGACCAATCGAGNTAATTCATAGTGTGTAGCCTGATGAAGATCACTGCAGACTAACATTTTATGCGGTGGGAGAAAAATGTGGCCCGGCNTCAATTCAGNCCTGACTCAGCCCTGAATCAGTCCCAAATCAGCCTTCGACGCGGTTACGGCCCTTACCTTTTGCCAGATACAGTGCCTTATCTGCGGCATGCACCAGCTGAGANGTTGTTGTGCCGTGTTCTCCGGTCGAGGCTATTCCGGCAGAAAGTGTAAGCTGAATGNGTTCAGCGCCATTTTTGAACGGCGCCNGTTGCANGGTTTCACGTACAGCTTCAGCTAACGCGCGNGCGCCCTCACCATCCGTATGTGGCATCACCAGCAGAAACTCCTCCCCTCCCCAGCGCATGAGAATATCCGAACGNCGGATACGCGACGTCATCATNCCTGCNGCCATGCTCAGAGCGCGGTCTCCCACNGGATGGCCATANGTGTCATTGATCATTTTGAAGGCATCAAGATCGAACAACGCAATGCTGAGCGGATGCTGCTCGCGGTTAGCCAGCTGCAGCTGCTGCTCAAAGGCAATNTAGCCGGAACGACGGTTGAGCAAGCCGGTAAGCTCATCCCGNGTNGCCATGCGGATCAGCTGCTCTTCCATGACTTTCTGCGCGTGAATATTCCGCACCATACCNACNATATGCCGGGCTTTGCCTGTTGTATCCCGGGCGGTAACATGGCCACGGTCATGGATCCACACATAGCCACCACCGCGNTTACCGAGGCGATATTCCAGATCGTACCGGTCACGNTCGCCGTTCATGTAATNCTCCAGCTCCGACATGACCCGCGGGCTGTCATCCGGATGAATGCTGNTTTGCCAGCTGAACAGGTTATGGTCTATTTCATACGGACCNTANCCCAGCATGCGTTTCAGNGGCATAGAGTAAAAGACATCATCNCGCGCGACATCCCACTCCCACATGCCATCGGTGGCTTCATTCAGTACAAATGAAAGCAGNGGCTCACGATTGCCAAGGCTGGTNCTGGCAGCAGCCCTGGGGGTGATATCACGGACAGAAAAGAGCAAAGCCTGCGCNCCCTGCCAGTCNATGNTTTTTATGATCTCTTCGGTCGGATAAGCGTGGCCGTTTTCGCGCAGATACCAGCTGTTCTGCACCAGCAGACCTTCATCCGCAATCCGCTGACGAACTGCCTGCCAGTGGCCGGCATCNAANTCNTCTTCGCGGTAAACATAGAGAGACTGACCGACAATCTCATTCCGGGACTTTTTCAGTTCACGACAGGCAGACAGGTTACAGCCGACGACGACAGCAGTGTNCGCCNNNACGATATAAATTGCTTCCTGCAGACAATCGAACGCCGCCATATAAGTGCTGACGTCCTTATCACGGTTATCCAAGTGCAACCCCGGTCAGGTTGGATGAAACGGGCACAGGCCTGTGCAGGCCCCGACTCTGAAAGAATAGTTCAAACGCACAAAAAAAGGCCACCTTACGGCAGCCTTAATTTTAGTTTCTTATCACTAAAACCCGCGACACAGTCAACTGAGTACGGGTATACGNATAAAATCCGCTGAACATCAGTCCTTGAAAGTGTTCTGAGCGATAAATGCCTGAACCTGCTCCAGATCCGCTGGCATCACGTTAANACGCTCTTCACGGCTCATCAGATCGGCCAGATGATGCGGCAGTTTTGGCATATCAAAGCCNCCACGATTCACGGCATCCTCGAACTTAACCGGATGCGCAGTACCCAGAGTCACCATCGGAATATTCGGGTTACGGCGACATTCACGCGCAGCCTTCACACCNATCGCTGTGTGNGGNTCCAGCAGNTANCCGGTTTCCGCAAACACTTCTTTCATCATATCGACGGTCGTGGCTTCATCNACCGCGTAGCTGTCGAACAGCTCACGGGCACGGGCCANACGGTCTTCATCCAGTGAAACNACGTCTTTACGTGCGCTCATACGCTGCATCAGTTCAGCCAGTACCGGACCATTGCGGTCGTACAGGTCAAACAGCAGACGTTCAAAGTTGCTGGAAACTGCGATGTCCATAGACGGCGTAATGGTGTGCTGCAGCGGGTGNACTTCGTACTGATTTTTGCTCATCAGACGATGCAGAACATCNTTGCTGTTGGTGGCAATGATCAGCTGNTCAATTGGCAGACCCATTTTCTTCGCCATNTAACCGGCAAAAATATCNCCGAAGTTACCGGTTGGCACAGAGTACGCCATGGAGCGCAGCGGGCCACCCAGATTCAGGCTGGAATAGAAGTAGTAAACGATCTGCGCCATGATGCGCGCCCAATTGATGCTGTTTACTGCCACCAGCTTACGTTCGCCACGNAGGAAATCCTGGTTACCAAAGCTGGCTTTGACCATATCCTGCGCCTGGTCGAAGTTACCTTCGATGGCGATGTTGTAGATGTTATCGCCGGTCACCGTGGTCATNTGACGACGCTGTACTTCNGATACCTTACCGTTNGGGTGCAGGATAAAGATATCCACGTTGCGGCAGGCTTTGGTNCCTTCAATCGCTGCGGAACCNGTGTCACCGGATGTGGCGCCCATGATCACAACTTTCTCGTTGCGACGCTCCAGTACGTAATCCAGCAGGCGGCCCAGCAGCTGCAGAGCGAANTCTTTAAACGCCAGTGTCGGACCGTGGAACAGCTCCAGTACGTATTCGTTGTGATCGATCTGCTGCAGCGGTGCTATGGCTTTGTGGCCGAAGTTGGTGTTGTTGTACACCTCTTCCAGCATGGTTTTCAGCGCATCGGCGTCTACACAGCCTTCAACGAAGGGGTAAATTACTTTGTGTGCCAGCTCAGTGTATGGCAGATCGCGCCAGGACTGGATTTCTTCCAGACTGTACTGAGGCACATCTTTAGGCACATAGAGGCCGCCATCGGTCGCCAGACCAGTCAGCAGCACGTCTTCGAAAGTCAGTTCCGGGGCATTTCCGCGGGTCGAGATATATTTCATCATGGGCATAAGCCTGCGGGGTCACATCATCAGGGAAATAAAGAGCGCGTAGTGTACATGGTTCGCGCTCCGGGTGCATTACGTGCGGCAGCTGAAACAGGTGTCGCACGTACCTGCCGGCTGGCAATTGCGCTTACAGCCGGTCCAGCAATTGCGGCGAGTAGTCTTCCACCGCGACGGTCATTCCCAGCGCTGCAATGCGTTCGTCCAGTTCAGCGATCTGGCGGTTCTGCTCTTCCATGGTCAACGTGTTGTCTTCCAGCTGATACAGATGCTTTGAGCCATGCAGCTGAAAGTATTTGACGATAATCGCTTCCGGCTTATCCGCAGCCAGCGCTTCTTCCAGCTTTTTACTGGCACGGTAGATACGGTTAAGCTCGCCTTTGAGCTGCTTTACGTAGCGGATCTCGTACATCCACGGCTGATCTTTGAGCAGATTCATTACCCCAGCCAGCAGCAACAGCGCAGTGATCACCGCCGCCACATTGAGCATGGTGTTGGATTCTTCCCCACCCCAGAGAGCGATATACAGCTCAGACAACAGCAGTGACAGCACCATCAGTCCCACCACCAGCGCCGCCTGAAAACGGTTCAGACGCTTTTTGAACAATGTTTTATCAATATTTTCCAGCTGCATAACCTTACTGACCTGCCCTTGTGTGTGTCGGTTTTTCTGTCTGGGCGCAGTATAAAGAAAAGCGCAGGCCTGTTCATGAATCCGTATCAGCTTTGACGCGTCCTGCAAACTGGCACAAATGCCCCCTGAAAGCCAACCTACCAGTAGGTAGGCTAAAGCAATCGGGTCACAGACCTGCAGATAACGATAAGCGACAAACCTTATGGCAGTTCAGACGGGCAAAACCAGTACCGACCAACGCACCAGTAGTAAAAGCACGCGCGATCAGTTGATCGAGGTGTCCGCCGGCCTGCTCTGCACCCGCGGTTTCAGTGGCTTCAGCTATCAGGATCTGGCCAATGAACTGGGCATACGCAAAGCCAGTGTGCATCATCACTTTGCCCAGAAGAACGACCTGGGTCTGGCCCTGTGTGACTGGACTGAGCAATGGCTGCTGCAGGGGTTTGCGCATTTTGATCAGCAAGGCACAAACGCCACAGACAAACTGCAGCGCTACCTGCGCGCCGCCGCCAAACACACATTCAATGAACATAAGCAGTGCCCGGTGAGCGCTCTGTACAGTGATCTCGCGGTACTGCCAGAAGCCATTCAGGCCCGCATGCAGGAACTGACAGCAATAGAACATCAGTGGGTCAGCGGTGTCTTTTACGCAGGGCTTCAATCCGGCGAGCTGACCTCACAGCAGTCATGCCCGCTCAGCGGATTATCTGACAGCGCAATAAAGTCGGCTGCGGACGATATGGCGCGGCTGTTTGTTTTCAGCTGCAAAGGCGCACTCTTCTATGCCCGCCTGCAGGGCGAAGAATTTTTTTACCAGAGCATGGATCTTTTAATGCAACAATGGCGGCCGTTAAAAAGCGCCAGGCGGCAGGAACAAAGCTGAACTCTGTGGATGTCGATCAGAGGCAGTAAATTTACCGCGTTGATCTGCAATAAACGTCAGCAATACAACTCAACAGAACAACTGAATCAAACAACCCCAACAATCAGCGTAAATAACCAACATATATAACTAACCCACGAACAGGATAATAATATGAGTGATATTCACCAGGCGGTCAGTGCTTTATTTGAACCCATCGATCTCGGACCTCTGCATCTGAAAAACCGCATCGCCATGGCACCGATGACACGTACTTTTTCTCCGGGCAACGTGCCCAATGATCTGGTGACTGCTTACTACGCCCGCCGTGCAGAAAATGAAGTTGGCCTGATCATTACCGAAGGCACCTGCATTAATCACAAAGCCTCAAACGGCTACCCGCGCGTGCCGTTTATCTATGGCGAAGAAGCCCTCGCTGGCTGGAAAAAAGTCGTCGATGCGGTACATGCCAAAGGCGGAAAAATTGCACCTCAGCTGTGGCATGTGGGTGCCATCCGTAAAGAAAATACCGGTGCCGATCCTGATCCGTCAGTTCCGGGTTACAGTCCATCCGGCCTGATTCGCCCGGGTGTTGAAAACGGTGTTGCCATGAGCATTGATGATATTCACGAAGTCATCGAAGCATTTGCACAGGCCGCAGAAGATTCCAAACGCATCGGTTTTGACGCCGTTGAGGTTCACGGTGCCCATGGCTATCTGGTGGATCAGTTCTTCTGGGAAGGCAGTAATCAGCGTGATGACGAATACGGCGGCGATATGGTCGGCCGTACCCGCTTTGCCTGTGAGATTGTTGCCGCTATCCGTGAACGCGTTGGTGCGGATTACCCGATTATTTTCCGTTTTTCACAATGGAAACAGCAGGACTACAACGCCCGTCTGTGCGAAACCCCCGAAGAACTGGATGCCTTCCTGAAACCTCTGGTAAACGCCGGCGTGGATATTTTCCACTGTTCAACACGACGTTTCTGGGAGCCTGAGTTTGAAGGTTCGGATCTGAATCTGGCCGGCTGGACGAAAAAACTCACCGGCAAACCCGTTATCACCGTCGGCAGCGTTGGCCTCAATGCCAGCTTTATCGATGAAGACAAGCGCGACATGGTGGATTCCTCCAATGTTGCGACCGCTTCCATTGATGAACTGGGCAAGCGCATGGCAGAAGGTGAATTTGATATGGTCGCCATTGGCCGCGCTCTGCTGCAGGACCCGCAATGGGTGCTGAAAATCAAACAGGGCCGTTATGACGAACTGGATGATTACAGCAAAGAAGCTCTCAAAGCGCTGGTGTAATTAACGGGAGAACTGGTGTGAGTAACGAAAAGCGCTGCTGTTATTTAAGCTGACCAACTTAAAAAAAGTAGCGCTGAAAAGCAAAAAACGGCGGCGCCTGCTAAACGTGCTAAAGGCTCCGCCGTTTTTTTATGGCTGAAAAACACCGACATCAGTGCAGAATAAAATGATCCGGCTGCAGTTCATCCGGCACAGCATCGCCAAATGATTCGGCAATGGAAATCTCATTAACGCGGCACAGTGCTTCCAGAGGCAGATCATTGGCTTCGCGGCCAAAAGGTTCTTCCAGCTGTTCCGACAATGCGTCCAGACCGAAAAAGGTGTAGCCCAACAATACCGTAAATACCGGAGCCAGCCAGCCCAGAGGCCCCACCAGCCCAAACGGCAGAAGATAGCAATACAGATAAGCTACCCGGTGCGTCAGGACGGTATAAGCAAACGGCATGCGGGTGCTCGCCAGTCGTTCGCAGGCCGCCTGCACTTTTGCCAGCTCCGCCAGCTGGCGGTCGAGCATCTGCACACCAACCGTATCCAGAGCACCATCACGATACAGGGAACCCAGCAAACGCCCTGCTTCACGCAGACAGTAATCCGCCGCGTTACCATGACTTATCGCCTGCTCCGCCAGATCATCGCCAAGCCAGCGCTGCAGATCCGCGTGAACATCTTCTTTGCGCAGCCTGCCGCGCAGTGCGTGAAAATGCCCGGCAACCAGTGCCAGCAGCTGACGTCGGGCCGGATGATCCGCCAGCAGGGTTTCGCTGCTGCGCGCAATACTGCGCACCTGATCGATAATCCGTCCCCACTGCATGCGCCCTTCCCACCAGCGCTCATAAGCGGCGTTATTGCGAAAGCCGAGAAAGATCGACATGGCAACGCCAAGCAAAGCAAAGGGAGACGAGGAAAATTCCGGTATCACCAACCATTGCCATTCATGTACCGCCTGAATCAGCAAGGCGAACAGCAGCAATATCAGCAGCTGCGGGTATACCGCAGTCAGAATGGTGCCGCGCACCACAAACATCAGGGTCAGCGCCCCCGGGCGATCTCGGACAATCATAGAAAAACTCAGTCAGAAACTATAAACAATAAACCGGAACCAGCAACCAGAAACAAACGTGTCACCGGCGGGACATGATCGCAGAAACAGGCACAGCAACGGAAGCCCAACAGCGACCTGTCATTAACCGGCATCACCGTCGCTCAGCCGCAGCGTGTTAAATTTTCCGCACAGTGGGTTTAGCGGTCTACACTGATATATTCATCGGCAACAATGATCAGTTACAGGGAATATATGAGTCTTCTGGATTATCTGGGTCATCAGGTATTGGGCGTCGCCGCCGCCTACGCTTCGTCCACCAATCAATCCGGCGTCGCCCGCGATAACAGCGTTTATATCGGCATCGTCGATATTCATGCAGACGACTGCCTTACTCTTTATTCCCCCAGCGGTCATGGTCTGCAGCAAGGCGACAGAATCACGCTGCATCTGGATAACCGCACCGGCGTATCAGAATACGATGCTGAACTGCAGGTTTACCGTCTTTCTTACAAAGGTCAGGTAGCCCAGTGCATCGATAAGCAGAGAGTTCGTCTGATGCCGCGGGAATTTCAGGTCATGTACGGTATTTCCGTGGTGTATGAATACCGCCAGCCCGGCTACCGGTTCCCACAGGATCTGCGTTCAGCCTCTGCGCTGCCTGAGACCCCGATGACAGAAGTACCGGCCATCGATCACAGTGAGCACGACAATAAAATCGGCGTTTTGATTACTGCAGCGGAGGAGCAGCCACACACCACGGTCATGGCGTTTTTATCCAGCGTGGAAGACGATATTTTCTTTATTACCTTCCCGCAGACATTCAAATCGCAGCTGATGAAGCGCAACAATAACTGCTTTTTTGCCATTGATTCACGGGCGACTTTTACCTTCGAAGAAGCGGTGGAATGGAATTACAGTATTATTCAGGGAAAGGTGTATGACATTCCCCGCTCNCATCCGGCGTTCAGCCTGATCCAGGAACTTTTTATCGCTAAAAACCCGTGGGAAATGGCATTTTTCAGTAACCCGGAAGTGGAGATGTTTCACCTCAAACCGGAGCATGTTATCTGCCCCGGTCCACGGCCGAAATAAACATCTCTGCTTTAACAGCAGTTCTGTCATTCACCGTTAAGGGTTATCACCAGACGACGGCTGCCACCGTAATTACGGTGTTCACAAAGATAAATCCCCTGCCAGGTACCGAGATTCAATTGCCCGTCCGTGATCGGAATGGTCACTGAGGGGCCCAGCAGACTGGCTTTGATATGCGCCGGTAAATCGTCGCTGCCCTCCAGGGTGTGGCGGTAATAAGGCTCGTTTTCCTTCACCAGCCGGTTAAACACGGATTCAAAATCGGTGCGTACGGTGGGATCAGCATTTTCATTAATGGTCAGCGATGCCGATGTATGCTGAATAAATACATGCATCAGACCCACCGATATCGTCTGCAGGCCTGTAAGCTGGCTGACGATCTCATCAGTAACAAGATGAAATCCCCGGTTTTTCGGTTTTAACTGAATCTCATATTGCTGCCACATAGTTTCCCTCATCGCTGCCCTGGTTGTTCTGTCAGGTATTGTACATGGACTACAGTATCTGTCTTCTTTTCGACATAAATGCCGGCTATTCCCCCCTGTTTACGCCTCAAACCGCCGATCATGGCTGGTATCTGTCTTGCAACTGGCTACCGATACTTATTAAAACAGCGCAAATAATTACGGAGCCGGCATGAAATTTATTCTGGATAAATCCTTTGTCGAGGCCATGATCAGCGAATTCGCTGAGCTGACATTTCTGGCTGAGCAACTTCGTTTCGGTAACCGCGCCGAAGTGTCCTACCAACAGCTGGCCCGACAACATATCGCCCACCTGCACAGCCTGTATCAGTCCGCTGGTAAAGCCATGGCTCCCCAGGCGGCACTGGTCGCAACCTTGCTACAGGCCAGCGATTACAGCGGCCATCGTTTTAACGAAGGCGAGCTGGAATTTTTACTGCCGGAAATTGTTGCCTATCTGAGCGACAAAACGCAAAAAGGCTGGCTGTTTAAAGTGAACAGCGAAGGCAAACCTTTGCCCTGGCTGGTCACCNGTATTGATTACACACCACCCNGAGAAGAAGAAACCGGACGTGTTCTGGTCGAGCTGAAAGCCAACGCCATGGCCAAAGTGGCCGTACAGACCATGACCATTCTGGAACGGGACATCAAAGAGAAAACGCTGGCTGAAATTCTTATTGCCAAAGGCTACCTGAAAGAGACCGCCGACCTGCTGGCACAGTACGAAGAATCCAATGAGCGCTACTTCAGCTGGCGCAGTGAAGACGGTGAACAGTTTGTCGCTCAGGGCACGGGAATTTATGCCGAAGATACCAGCGCTTCACATCGCACCACAGACTGGAGCAGAAAAAGCCGCGTAGTGCTGTCGTCTTCCGGTGATAAGGCGCGTCTGGTCAACGACGAAACCATTCTGCAGAACCGTGAATTAACCCTGCAGCTGCCGGGACAGGTTTTGAGTAAATATCTGCGAAAAGCCGGGCGCAGTACCAATTACAACGAAAAGGTAGAAAAAGCCGCCGAACAACTGGTCAGTGATATGGAAAGCACCATGTTTACCGAGGTTCCGGTCCATGGCTATATTCTGATGTTTCATCTGGAGCTGCATCACCATCTCTGGGTGCATGTTGACGATATGCAGCGCTATCAATATCAGCCGGAATTAAAAGACAAACTGGTGTTACCGGCAGAACACACGGATTTAATTGATATTCTGACCGCTGAAATGGATATGCTGATGGATGACATTATCTCCGGTAAATCCGGCGGCACGACCGTGTTGTGCGCAGGCTCTGCCGGTGTCGGTAAAACGCTGACGGCGGAAGTGTATGCCGAGATTATTCAGCGACCACTGTATCGCGTGCACTCAGGGCAGCTTGGTCTGAATGTGATGGAAATGGAACAGGCATTAAAGGAAACCCTGACCCGGGCACAGCGCTGGGGGGCCGTTATGCTGATTGATGAGGCTGATGTGTACATCAAGCGCCGCGATGACAATATCGCTGCGAATGCGGTTGTCGGTGTCTTTCTGCGGGTGCTGGAGTATTTTAACGGCCTGCTGTTTTTAACCACCAACCGCGTCAACGATATCGATGAGGCCATCGTCAGCCGCTGCATTGCCCTGATTAAATACCATCCACCGGGGCGGGAGGACCGTCAGCGTATCTGGTCGGTGATGGCAGAACAGTTCCAGCTGAATTTATCTGCAGCTTTTTGCGCACAGCTGGCGGATATTTTCCCCCATGCCTGCGGACGGGATATTAAAGGNCTGGCAAANCTGGTNGCNAAATATTGTCGNTATAAAAATGTCAGNGCCAGCATNGATGTGTTTATCCGCTGCAGTGGTTTCCGTGGCATTGAAGCACATGGCAGCGTCGTGCATGAACAGACGGCACACGGCAACGGCGTCAGCGCGGCTCAGATGAATTGAACTCAGTAACAGGTCGCTGACAGATCGCCGGTTCCTGCCCGCCAGGGCCGGGTCGGCGGAGTGCTCTCAGTGGCTCTCGATACCCCCTATATACAACCCCAATACAACCGCAATACAACCTCAATGCAAAACAGGCAGCGGATGGATTTCTGCNACACCAAAGTGCACAGCCAGAATTTCAGCCAGTGATGCCAGACTGACATTTTCAAACGCGTCATAAATCGGATTTGCTTCAGACAACAGAGGATACTCCAGATGCACGCCGTAGTGCTCTTCTGCCTGCCCTGTGGTGTACAGATACGCACGCACATCGGGNTCATCNGGCTGACAGATATAAATCGCCTGCTGATCTGTATTGATGCGGCTTTCCACCACAAATGCGTCNCTGCCCAGCTGTTCAACCAGTAACAGCAGCACGTGCTTGATGCTCTGGTGCTTATCCAGCGCCCAGATATTACCGCTGTTGATTGTCTGCTCCTGCCCTGCTGGCGTATCCATGGCTTAGCTCCTGCTTCGTGGCCAGATTGTTTAAGAATGCCTGTGTGGTTAAAAAAGGCGGAGTACTCNNCCCTGCCTGCCTACANTCNGNNCTGNACCTGGNTCCATTNAGTTGAAAACAGCTGAACCGGCCGCTAGAGAACAGGACTTTCCTGCGCAGCAAGCCAGCCAGTGTAGCCACCGGCCAGATTCACCGTATCAGTAAANCCGAATCCGGTGAAAAATTCTGTGAGATGTTCGCTGCGGTGGCCACTGTAACAATAAATTAATATTTTCCGGGCTTTGTCGCCTTTCATTATCAGGCTTTCCACCAGTCCGTCATGAGCATGCAGTGCCCCATCCATATGACCGGCCTGATANTCTTTCACATCACGGCAGTCCAGGATCAGTACGTCATCNTGAGCCAGAAACGTCTGNGCTTCAGCGCANTCGAGGGTTTTAATCGCAGTCATATTATTTTCTCCNCTCATGTATCAGGCGCGGGTCGCCTGAATCTGACTATGAAAAGCCTGTGAATTAAAAGGCAGTTTNATTTCACCAAAAAAATCGGCGGCGTTGTCTACTGCGTCTTCGATCGCAGCGATAATGTAGGATTCGGTGTGACGGGAATTNAGCATATGCTCCGGGACTGCGGCCTCGATTTTCAGCGTTGACTGCCGCTGCTGCCAGGAATGAAAACGCATGCCGCGGAAGTCCGGGCGCTCAGCACCGAAAGGCAATAAAAAGCAGATATCGATATCCGGCTGATCCTGAGTGTGTGCACGGGCACGTGTCAGCTTTGCCGCAACCTTTGTCAGAAGGCTGACAAACTGACATTCTTTCAGAGTCTGATCAGGGATATAAGCCGCACAGAACAGGGCCATAGGCTACCTCCGGTTGATTTCTTTGGTTTCAACTGCAGAGGTGTTGCAAAACCATTGCCATCCCTGGCGCCGGTTTATTCAGCGGGTGCTGAGAAGGAAAGTAAGCAGGCCTGATAAATCAGAAAAACGAAGTCATTGGCACGGAGCACCAGCTGCGTCCGGTACACATGGCTTTCACCCACAGGCGATGCATACGTTTATTAATTTTTTTATCCAAAGGTTTCATCGCTTCGAGCTTATTCAACACATCCACCGTCGGGTACACCACCGGGCGATCAAGTACTTCCTGATCAACAAATGGCAGTGCGGTTTCCATCGCCGTTGGATAAGCCAGGTAGTTGGAATTGCGCGCTGCGATCTGTGATTTCATCATAAAACGGATAAAGGCATAGGCCAGATCCGGGTTTTCTGAATTGGTTGGCACAGACATGACGTCAACCCACAGAGATGCGCCCTCATCCGGAATAATGTAGTCCAGATCGTCGTCGCCATCGGTCTCCGCCAGAATATCACCGGAGTAACCCACCACCAGACACACCTTGTGATCATGAAGATCCGGACGGTACTGGGTGGTATGCAGATACTTCACATCTGCCAGTGTTTCCTTGAGCAACTCACCAGCCTGATCGATCTGCGCCTGATCAGTCGTATTAATGGAATAACCAAGATAGAACAGTGCGCCGGCAAACAACTCATCCCGCTCGTTCAGCAACGCAATACCGCAGCTTGCGGTTTTTTTACGCAGTTCAGGATCAAACATCATCCCCCAGGAACCGAGTTTGTCTTCCGGTATACCGGCTTTACGCAGGGCGGCTCTGTTAATACCTAAACCCGTCGTACCCCACATATACGGAATGCCGTGCAGACCGTCTTCGCTGTCCTGATCCAGATACATGGCCATTACGTCATCAC
The DNA here is from genome assembly GCA_002706025.1 of Oceanospirillaceae bacterium. GTDB lineage: Bacteria > Pseudomonadota > Gammaproteobacteria > Pseudomonadales > Oceanobacteraceae > Venatoribacter. Next base: position 6,793 of record PAJK01000040.1, on the reverse strand, counting down.
GCAGCCCCTTGTAATCCGGCAGCTTGTTGACGTCCAGCGCGCGGATCAGCTTGGCTTCAGACAGACGCTGAATAACCCGGGATGCCGGGAAAATCACATCATAATGATTTTGCGGATTAAACAGTTTGGTACTGAATTCATCGACGTTGTCATAGGTGACGTAATCAACGGTGACGTTGTTTTCGGTTTCAAATTCAGTAATTACTTCAGGATCGATATAGTCACCCCAGTTGAGCACGCGCACTGTCTGCTCAGCATGTACAGAATTCATCACACATGCCGCCAGGCAAATCCCACTGAAAAGCGCTCTGATGCCCCGGTTCATATCTACTCCAGAAGTCGTTGTTAAAATTAGTGGCGCATTGTTAAGCAGCCCGAAAAGCAAACCTATATCCCTCAGGGGGTAGACTTTTTACGTCCGGTAAAACACTTACCAATACTATGGGATATCCTGAAATTTGGAACCATGGTTCAGCTATTTGCCGCCACAATCCGATAAATATCTGCGAAATCAGGTAATTACTGGTCTGACAAATACTCTNTTAAACGGANANTTGTCANTAAAATCCTGATCATNTNGTCAAAATATNCCGNNTCAGGCTATATCACCCGACCTGCNCGAGACAACCGNCAATGCCCTGCCTTTACAATGCGCCGGGCGATTGTTGACAATTTCAACAAAAAGCAGNAGTTTGCCCTCTCAATNACCAGAAATACGAAACAAATGTACGTATCAAAAGTACGAATCAGAAGTGCNACNCACCTCACCCACCTGGNGNATTGAGAGACACTGGCTGTGNCATAGNAANTTAAGNNGCCCTGAAACNGAAACCAGAGATGAAACAGAANCCNGNNATGNANCAGANACCAGAGATNANACAGNANCNAGATGACTGANACANAAGCNNGGAATGGNNGANCCGNTANNANNAACGGANGANNGNGCACNAANAGAACGACTANAAGGAAANCTTAAAGAAAGGCCGGAAAGACCTGAGTCAGGAAGANAACANCTGTGGANTCAGTGTCACAGCNGAGCAGCTGTGACACTNATGGGATNAGNCAGACGGATCAGCGCATCGGTGGCATGCCNCCACCAAAAGGACCACCGCCACCNCCGAACGGACCNCCNGGGCCACCNGGACCGCCAGCGCCGCCCATACCACCCATAGCGCGCATCATTTTTTTCATGCCGCCTTTGCCGGAGACTTTTTTCATCATCTTCTGCATTTGCTTATGCTGCTTCAGNACGCGGTTNACGTCCTGAATCTGNGTNCCGGAACCGGCAGCAATACGCTTCTTACGTGAACCATTGATCTTGTCCGGGAAGTGGCGNTCGTCACGGGTCATGGAATAAATGATGGCTTCCATCTGCTTGAACTGACCTTCGGCCGCTTCAGTCTGTTTCGCCATCTGCCNCATGTTNCCCATGCCCGGCAGCTTATCCAGCATGGATGTCAGGCCGCCCATCTTCTTCATCTGATGAATCTGATCGAGGAAGTCTTCCAGNTCAAAGCCTTTACCGGACTTGATCTTGGCTGCCAGNTTATCGGCTTTCTTCTTATCAATGGTACGTTCGGCTTCTTCAACCAGAGTGAGAATATCACCGAGGTCCAGAATACGGGACGCCACACGATCCGGGTGGAAAGGTTCCAGAGCATCGGTCTTTTCACCCATACCCATAAATTTGATTGGCTTGCCGGTAATATGGCGCACAGACAGGGCCGCACCACCACGNGCATCACCATCGGCTTTCGTCAGCACGACACCGGTCAGCGGCAGCGCATCGTTGAACGCTTTGGCTGTGTTCGCCGCATCCTGACCTGTCATGGCATCAACCACAAACAGGGTTTCAATCGGGTTGATCCCTGCATGCAGCGCCTTGATTTCTTCCATCATGGCTTCATCAACAGCCAGACGACCNGCGGTATCCACCAGCAGCACATCCGCACCAGCACGTTTCGCCGCATCAATGGCACCGTTAGCGATGTCGAGCGGCTTCTGATCACCNGTTGACGGATGGAACAGTGCACCNACTTCACCGGCNAGGGTNTCCAGCTGTTTGATCGCNGCCGGACGATAAACGTCAGCGGACACCACCATCACCTTTTTCTTCTCACGTTCGTGCAGATACTTGGCCAGCTTGCCCACGGTGGTGGTTTTACCGGCACCCTGCAGACCNGCCATCAGCACAATGGCCGGTGGCTGNGTTGCCAGGTTCAGGCCTTCATTGGCCTCACCCATCACACTCTGCAGTTCATCGTGAACGATCTTAAGGAAGACCTGTCCCGGATTCAGGCTCTTCAGCACTTCGGTACCGATGGCGCGTTCTTTCACCTGATCGGTGAAGGCCTTCACCACTGGCAGGGCTACATCAGCCTCCAGCAGCGCCATACGCACTTCACGCACTGTGCTTTTAATATTGTCTTCGGTCAGCTTGGCCTGGCCGGTGATACTTTTTAAGGCACTGCCAAGGCGATCGGAAAGGCTGTCAAACATCAGAAATAACTCAAAGCCGTCAAAATTCGCGCCAGTATAACCTGAGCGCCGCCATGCCCCAAATCCAGTGGCGGCATTTCACCACAGCAGAACCGACACAGATAATGACAATCAGCCTTTTACCCGCACTAAGGTTGTGCGAAACTCCGGACTTCTGTTGGGGAATCGTTATATGTTGGCATTTGCATTAGCCCTTCCTGCTGTTGTCTTCTATCTGTATGCAGCCTTCCGTCAATGGCAGACGGTAACGGCGCGCAAACCTCAGGGACGGCTGGTAGTTCACACCACCACCATGGTAGGTGCCCTGCTTCATCTGGGCTCCATTGGTATNACCATGCTCGGGCGCGAGCATATCAATTTCGCCATTTTCGAAGTGGGCTCCCTGATCGCCTGGGTGATTACCCTGCTGCTGATCTTTTCCAGCTGGCGTAAGCCGGTTGATAACCTGTTTATCGGTCTGCTGCCGATGGCGGCGGTGGTGCTGCTGTGCGCAACCTTCAGCGCCCAGTATTATCCATTGCCGAATCTGAGNTANGGTCTGGCCTGGCATATNCTGCTTTCNATTCTCGCCTACTCGGTATTTATCATNGCCGCNGTGCAGTCCATTCTGCTGTACCTGCAGGATCTGTCGCTGAAAAAGCACCAGACCAAAGGCCTGATTCAGTCTCTGCCGCCACTGCAGACCATGGATCTGCTGCTGTTTGAAATGATCTGGCTGGGCATGATNCTGCTGACCGCAGCATTTGCCATTGGCTGGCCNTATGTTGCCGACCTGCAGGCCCAGCATCTGGTGCACAAAGTNGTGTTCGCGACCATTGGCTGGCTGGTGTTTGCGATCCTGCTGATTGGCCGTTACCGCTTTGGCTGGCGCGGCATTGTCGCCAGTCGCTGGACCCTGACAGGCACAGCATTTCTGGTGCTGTCTTACTTCGGTACCAAGTTTGTTCTGGAAATCATCCTTAACCGTGGTTGACAGCAGCCCCATGCTCCCTATGATGGCGGGATCTTAGTTTTTAAAGGATCCCGTCTTTGAGCGACGTACCCTTGAGTGTGCTATTCGGCATCCTCGCTCTTCTGATCATTCTCTCCGGATTTTTCTCCAGCTCGGAGACCGGCATGATGTCGCTGAACCGNTACCGGTTGCGCCATCTGGCAAAAAGCAAAAACAAAGGGGCTATCCGTGCCTCTAAACTGCTGGAAAAACCCGACCGCCTGATCGGCACCATTCTTACCGGTAACAACCTGGTTAACTTCGCCGCTGCCGCTCTGGCCACCATCATCAGCCAGCGCCTGTGGCCGGATAATCCGGATCTGGCGGTATTCGTNAACACCATTCTGTTCACCCTGATCGTACTGATCTTCGCCGAATTAACACCGAAGACACTGGCCGCCATCGCGCCGGAGAAGATTGCCTTTCCCGCCAGCCGCNNCCTGCTGGNNNTGCAGTGGTTGNTNCANCCNTTCGTNTGGTTCGTAAACACCATNGCCAACGGNNTGCTGAAACTGATCCGCATCGACGTAAACANCGCCACGCCGGACAACCTGAGTACAGAAGAGCTGCGTACCATTGTGCGNGAAGCCGGCACCATGATNCCCAAGCGCCACCAGCACATGCTGATCAGTATTCTCGACCTCGAGAANATGACNGTGAACGACATTATGGTGCCGCGCAACGAGATCGTGGGTATCGACCTCGAAGATGACATTGAAGAAATCATGCAGCACCTGCGTATCACGCAACACACCCGCATGCCGGTGTACCGTGGTGACATCAATAACGTTGTCGGCATCCTGCATACACGCAATATCAGCCGCTTCCTGACCTCCGGTGAAATGCTCAAGCAGGACATTGAAAAAATCTGCCGTGAGCCCTACTTCATTCCGGAAAGCACCCCCCTGCACACCCAGCTGTTTAACTTCCAGAAGAACAAGCGCCGTATTGCCCTGGTGGTGGATGAATACGGTGACCTGGAAGGCATCTGTACGCTGGAAGATATTCTGGAAGAAATCGTCGGTGAGTTTACCACTGATGTGATGGCAGCCAGCTCTCCGGATATTCATCCGCAGGAAGATGGCAGCTATATCCTGGATGGTTCTGCCTATGTACGCGAAGTAAATAAAGCACTGAAATGGGCATTGCCGATTGATGGTCCGAAAACCATCAGCGGCCTGATCGTGGAAATCCTTGAACACATTCCGGAAAACCCGGTGTGTCTTACGGTAGCCGGTTACCGCATCGAGATTCTGCAGATCAAAGACAACATGGTGAAAGCTGCCAAGTTTACGCTGGATCCCAAGTACAAATTCCCGGATTAAGCCGGGAAGAAAGCACAGGAAAAAGAACGGAACGCCGGATTAAAACCCGGCGTTCAGGTTCGCAGTCAGCAGCGCGTGCACCCGTTCGGTACTCACCGCGGGCTCACCCGCCTGCCGGCAACGCTCAATCACCGGCCCACAGATTTCATCTGACTCCAGCGGCCTGCCTTTCATACGATCCACCAGCATCGACGTTTTAATGTCGTCAAACCCCTGCATCAGCTGAAACATAGCTTCAGCGTCTTCCGCCACCAGATTCACCCCGAGCTGCTGAGCCGCCCGCACGGTCTCATGCATAATCTCCCGGATCAACGGGCCAAAGACTGGATTGTTTACCATCTTCTTAGTCGTCATACCGGTCAGTGCCGACATCGGATTCATGCCGTTATTAATGATCAGCTTACGCCACAGTAAACGGCGGATATCATCACTGATCTCAAATGGTATGCCCGCAGCACGGAAGTGTTCAGCAAACTCCGTCAGGCGTTCCTGCCAGCCGCTGTTACTTTCCGCATTCGGCCAGGCACCGGCTTCAATGCGTGACACACCAGTTGCTTCGATAATCCCCGGACGTTTGATATGCCCGCCGATCTCCACCGCCAGACCGCCCAGCGTACGCTCCATGCCGACACAGGCAGCGATTTTCTCTTCGTTACTGACGCCGTTCTGCAGCGACAGAACAGGGACGCTATTATGCCCTGTTCCACTGCTCAGCCAGCTGGCCAGCTCTGTCAGCACGGCCTCCGTCGCCGTTGCTTTAAAGGCCACAATGATCAGATCAAAATCCGCGCAGTGATAATTCTGCATCAGACCCGCCGTATCCATCGCCGTAACACCACCCTGAAAAGAAAAGTCCGGGTGTGTCACTTCTAATCCCTGAGTCTGCAGGGCGAGCAAGTGCTCACCCCGTGCCGTCAGAACCAGCTCATGACCAGCATTGATCAGACGCGCTGCGTAATAACAGCCGATACCACCGGCTCCCAGAATCAGAATCTTCATCGGGCTTTGTCACTCCTGTTGTTTTGACTAAGTTATGCCATCGCTATGTCATAGCGTCCCGGCTGGCTGACCATTAAGCTGGCACAAATGTAATGGCTTCAGACTAACGCAAGACGATGCCGTTACCGAACACAGATAGTGCCGCCTGCGCGATACACAGCGTTCCGTTGCATGGTCTGCAAGATTTTACCCGGTTTTACCCAGTCGTCCTGTTCTGCGGAGGTCGCTTACAACCGGTCAAACCGCTACAATACCGCCCCTTTAAATGAGCAACCGTAGCGAATTGTCATGACCGCACAGACCCCTCGTAAGATCCTCGTCACCAGCGCCCTGCCCTATGCCAATGGTTCCATTCACCTTGGCCACCTGCTGGAATACATTCAGACCGACATCTGGGTACGCTTCCAGAAACTGCGTGGCAACGAATGCCACTACGTCTGCGCTGACGACGCCCACGGCACCGCCATCATGCTGCGCGCCGAAAAAGAAGGCCTGACCCCGGAACAACAGATTGCCCGGGTAAAAGCCGAACACGAGGAAGATTTCGCCGGTTTCCAGATTGGCTTCGATAATTTCCACAGCACGCACAGCGAAGAAAACCGTATCTTCTCAGAAGAGATCTACAAAGCCTGCCGCGATAAAGGCTTTATTGCCGTTCGCAGCATCAAGCAGCTGTACGATCCGGTAAAAGAGCTGTTCCTCGCCGACCGTTACATCAAAGGCGAATGCCCGAACTGTGGTGCCGGAGATCAGTACGGCGACAACTGCGAAGCCTGTGGCGCGACCTACACCCCGGCGGAACTGAAAAACCCGTTCTCGGTGATTTCCGGTGCGACCCCGGTAGAAAAAGAATCCGAGCACTACTTCTTTAAACTGCCGGATTTCCAGGAATTTCTGCAGCAGTGGACCCGCTCCGGCACACTGCAGGATGGCGTAGCCAACAAACTGGCAGAATGGCTGGATTCCGGTCTGCAGGAAT
>PAJK01000039.1 GCA_002706025.1 Oceanospirillaceae bacterium | reverse complement strand
CCTTTCCATTGACCGGATTCCTGGATACGTGGAATCAGTCCAACGAACGCCGATACTTGTCGGGCATTATTGAACGACCGGCTGTGGATAAGGCTCAGCATCATACGTGAGACAACATCGCCAACACCTGGGATGCTGGCCATCAGCTCACGATCTTTTTTCAGTTGCGGATGGCGATCGATGTGATCATCGATATCTTTTTCCAGACGCGCTTTCTCTTCTTGCAGACGCTCAATCATCAGCGTTAAAGACTCAATTACCCGTTCAGACGTGCGATTGAACTCGGCTTTTTCCAGTCGGTTGGTTTCCCGCTGCAGATCCGCTTCCAATGCCTCAAGACGGGCGATCAGAGCTTTCAGTTCGCGGATTTCTTCAGCTTCTGGTTGCCATCGTTCCGGCTGCATTCTGCAGCTGTATTGCGCCAGCATCAGACTGTCTTTGGCATCGGTTTTATGCACAGATCCGAGGCTGTTGGAGAACTCATGTGTTCTGGCAGGGTTTACTACGCAGATCTGAAAGCCAGCGTCATAAAGCGCATAGGCCAGCGATTCGTGATAGATGCCGGTAGCTTCGATAACGACACGGATATCCGCCGGATCGGCTTTGGTCTGTGCCTTCAGCCAGCCACACAATGCGTCATGATCCGCCAGGGTGTTCTTAAAAACTTTGGTTTTAACTTTGTTCTTTTCAACGTCACGTAACCAGCAGCAGTCGAGTTTGGCTTTGCTGACATCGATTCCAACGTAGTGCATCTCTTATTACCCTTGTCCATTCAGCATCACTGCGAGGCAGGTGCTTGGATACCATTCAACCTGAGAGAATAAAAAGAATCCGGGAGTCTGATCTACGGAACTGCATCTGAGTGCAACGGNTGGGCCCAGCTTCACCGGATTCTGTGAACATCTGATAGCTAATCAGATATTCGGGGAGAGATACAAGGGTGGGCTCCGCCCATCATGGGTACAGCAAGAAGACGGAAACAACAATACAACAACATTGGTGCGCAGTGCGCACCCTACAATTATTGGTGTCAGAGATTAATGTACAGGACGGGGTCATCCGAAAAAAAGGCGAATGGGCCTGCGGCCATCGGAGCTGAAGCACCTCCTACAATGATTCGGATCGGCGGATTATTGTAGGAGCGGCTTCAGCCGCGATTCCGGCGCAGCCGGACGTTACGGATTATTAGGGATATCGGTGCGCATTGCGCACCCTACAATGATCCGGATCGGCGAATTATTGCAGACGTGGTTTAAGCCACAAAGATTGCACGACCACACTGGGGACGCTCTTAAAAAGAGACATCCCCCTGCGTTTTACACCAGTGTCTGGCGTTTATGGCTGCCGCTGAAATCCAGTTCAGGGCCGATGGGTACGATACCGGTCGGGTTGATGGTTTTGTGGCTGGCGTAGTAATGGCGCTTGATATGATCAATATGCACGGTACCGGCCACACCCGGGTACTGGTACAGGTCACGCAGATAGCCGGACAGCGCCGGGTAATCGGCAATGCGTTTCTGGTTGCATTTAAAGTGGCCAACGTACACCGCATCAAACCGGATCAGTGTGGTAAACAGGCGCCAGTCGGCTTCGGTTAAATGGCTGACGCCGTGTTCATCGGCGACCAGCCAGCGCTGGCGGGTGAGGCGTTCTTCCAGCCAATCGAGGGACTCAAACAGCTGTTCAAAGGCTTCCTGATATTTATCAAAGCTGGTAGCAAAACCGGCTTTGTACACGCCGTTATTAACGGTGTTGTACACGCGCTCATTCACCGCATCTATGTCGCTGCGCAGTGTCTGTGGATAAAAATCCAGAGCATTGCCGGTCAGTTCATTAAACGCGGTATTAAACATGCGGATAATTTCAGAGGATTCGTTGCTGACGATGCAGTTCTGCTGTTTATCCCACAGCACAGGCACGGTCACGCGGCCGCTGTAATCGCTCTGGTTGCGGGTGTAAATCTGATACATAAACTCACTGTGGAACAGATCGTCGCCGCTGCTGCCGTTTTCTGTATCAAAGGTCCAGCCGTTCTCCAGCATATCGGTGGCCACGACAGACACACTGATATGATCCTGCAGATTCTTCAGCTGGCGGAAAATCAGCGTACGGTGCGCCCACGGGCAGGCGTAAGAGACATACAGATGGTAGCGGCCACTTTCCGCTTTAAAACCACCGCTACCAGTCGGGCCAGCGCTGCCATCGGCGGTCAGCCAGTTACGCAGGCGGGCGTCTTCGCGTTCAAAAGCGCCGCCGCTTTTTTCCGTGTCGTACCATTTATCCTGCCACTGTCCTTCTACCAATAAGCCCATACTGACCTCTTCTGTCGCAATTGTTGCTGTATTTATCTTAAATTGACTATGAAACGCAGGATAACAGCCAGACGGAGGATAAAAATCACAAAATCCCGAAGGCATATTTCGGAATATGCGAAAGGTTGACCTGCAGCCCGCACGCACCCGGGCTGTCCGGCCCGGCAGCTGCTCTCTGGCCATAGCAGGCCGTTATTGCCCCAGCTTGCGCAAAATGACGAGCCGGTATCCGCGTGATTAAGCTCCCGCGGCTGGCTTCTCCACAATGTGAGCTGTATCAACAGCACAGCGGGGAGGAATCCGTTATCATGCCGGCCTGGATGATGTGGGGCTGTTCAGAGCTATTTGCTCAACGTTACTGAACAGCGCCGCTCTGTTGTAATCACAAGGATGGAGTCATGATGTTGAACAATTCTGTTCGTCTTTGCCGTACCCGTTTGTCCGCTGCTTTCCGCTGTGCTGATACCTTTCCCGCTGCTAATACACATCGCTGACCAAACTGGCTGTTGGCTCTGCGCTGGCTGTTTTGCTGACTGCCTGTGGTGGAGGTGGCGGCGGTTCATCTTCAGCAGGAAATGGTTCGGGTAACGGTTCTGGTAATGACGAGCCTGTGGTAGCTCCGGCAGTTGCCGCCGAACCAACCTTCACCGTAAATGCGACTAAACAGTTCAGCTTCAGCTGGGCTGACGTTGCTGATGCAACCTTTTATCGTATGCTGGAAAACCCTGACGGTCAGTCTGGCTACAGTCAGCTTGGTGATGATATTCCTGCCGGTGCAGAAAGTGCTTCGTTTGAGGTCCCGTTATTTCTGCGCGTAGAGGCCAGCTATATTCTGGCCAGCTGTAATGATGGCGGTTGCATAGAATCTTCTTCTGTTTCGGTTACAACCGCGGCAGGAGCAACCGACATCAATAATGGTGTAGGCTATTTTAAAGCCGCTAATGCCGATGTGGATGATGGTGGTGTTGCGACGTTGGAGCGTATTCAAGCCTTCCGCCCGGCCTTTAACCTGGATGCCAGCCGTATGGTGTACGGAGCTGTCTATGAAGACAGTAACAGCGCATCTGCACCAGAAAATAATGAAACCACCGATTCGGGTGCCGTTTACGTATTTGATAAAGATGCATCAGGAAACTGGTCACAAACCGCTTATTTAAAAGCACCGCTGCCAAGTGAAAATGAATGGTTCGGCTCTTCCGTTGCTATCACCGGTGATGGCAATACCATTGCTGTCGGTGCAGCAGGTGGCAGCAAGGCCTACATCTATCAGTATGAAAATGGCAGCTGGCAAAATGCCGCGATTCTGAGTCCGGCAACAGCCTTTTCGGGATCGGAACCTACGGAATATTTTGGTGGGGATATCGACATCAGTGATGACGCTACCACCGTTGCGATCAGTGCTTATCGTGATCGTCGCGATTCAACTGGTGAGAATATGGATGCGGTAGGCACTCTGGCCGGGGCTGTATATGTATTTGAGCTTAGTTCGAATACCTGGAGTCAGGCTGCCTACCTTAAACCCGAATATATCGCCGGGGGCTTTTACTTTGGCCGCTCTATCGACCTGACGCCGGATGGCAGCCTTCTGGCTGTTGGTGCTGAAGGGGAGCCAAGTACATCAGCAAGTAACGGCGATCAAAGTAATACGGACCTGCCTTTCAGTGGAGCCGTATTTATTTACGAGCGATCAGAGAGCAGTTGGAATGAAATAAGCTATCTGAAGCCGGATTACAGGGATATAGAAGAGAATGATGGCTTTGGTAGTGCGGTATCCTTCAATGATGACGGAGAAATTCTTGCTGTTGGTGCTTTTGGAGAGGATAGTGGTTCTAAACAGATAGATATGGGGGTAGATAATAATGATGCTGATGGCTCAGGAGCAGCTTATATTTTCACCCGATCTGGAACCACTACATGGCACCAGGATGTTTACATAAAAGCTCCTAATAATAACAGTGTTCATTCCTTTGGGAATACGATCTCGCTCAGCGGGGACGGTGCCGTATTAGTAGTAGGCAGTACTCGGGATTTCAATAGTCATGGAGGAATCCAATCTGATATTCTTGATGATAATAGTTCAAACCATGAGAGTGGTTCGGCTTATTTGTTTCAAAATACCGGTAGTGAATGGGCTTATAAATCTTATATCCGATCACCGAATATAAATGTTTTAGATGTATTTAAACGGGTAAGAATTTCGCGCGATGGCAAGACGGTCGGCATCTCCTCATCGTTTGAATCCAGCGATGCCCAGGGAATTAACGGTGATATGTCGAACACTGAGGCGCCAAATTCCGGTGCTGTGTTTCTGTACTGATCTCTATAGTCGCTACTAAAAAAGCCCGCGGATGTTTCGTCAGCGGACTTTTTTATTTCCGGGTACTTACTCCAGACATTTGCGCCCGGGTAATTTCTCCAGACATTTGCCCCCGGGCACTTGCACTGTCTTTCCGTTGGTCAGGTACCGCAAAAGGTTTTCAGCACCTGTTGTTGCGGAGTGGGTGGTGTGCTTAGTGGGTGGTCGTCTGCAATATCGGCAAAGGGTTGCTGCAGGGCACTGAGCAGATTTTCAAAGACGGAAAAGTCGCCTTCTTCGGCGGCACGGATCGCCGCCTGCACATTATGGTTGCGCGGAATCAGCGCCGGGCTGGCGGCTTTCATGCGCTGTTGTGCTGCGTGCAGATCGCTTTCTCTGTGCGCCAGATCCTGCTGCCAGTTATCCAGCCAGTCGTTGAGGTTCTGTTGCAGCAGGCTGGTTTTGCGTACTTCCGGATAATCCAGCAGTGCCAGTAATGCGCTGCGGTCCGCTTCTTTATCCGCCAGGTCAGACAGGCGGCGGAAGAACAGGGTAAAGTCGATACCGCCCTGCTGCAGCAGATCGAGCAGGGCTTCGGCGCGCTCTTTGTCGTTTTCTGCGCTGCTGGCAAAACCCAGTTTGCGGTTAAAGCCGTCCAGCCAGGCATCCTGATGCCATTGCGCAAAATCCTGCAGAATGTCGGTTGCCTGTTCGACGCTTTGTTTTTCATCACCGGGAAATAACGACAGCAGGGTTTCCGCCAGCCTGGCTAAATTCCACTGCGCAATGGCCGGTTGGTTGATGTAGGCATAGCGGCCATTGCGGTCGATGGAGCTGAACACGGTTTCACGGTGGAATGCGTCGATAAAGGCGCACGGACCGTAGTCGATGGTTTCGCCGCTGGCGGTCATGTTGTCGGTGTTCATTACGCCGTGAATAAAACCGATGTTCATCCACAGGGCGATCAGTTCGGCCTGCCGCTGGCAGATGGCTTTGAACATCTGCAGGTATTTATCGTCGGCGCTGGTGTCGATGTGCGGGTAGTGACGCTCCAGCACATGATCCGCCAGCAGTGTTAAGGCCTCAGCATCGCGACGAAGGGCAAAATACTGAAAGGTGCCGACGCGGATATGGCTGGAGGCTACGCGGGTGAATACGGCACCGGGCTCAAGACGGTCGCGCACTACGCGTTCGCCGGTACTGGCCACGGCCAGAGCTCGGGTGGTCGGTACGCCAAGCGCGTGCATGGCTTCACACAGAATGTATTCACGCAGTGCCGGTCCGAGTGGGCAACGGCCGTCGCCCATGCGGGAAAACGGTGTGGTTCCGGCGCCTTTCAGCTGAATGTCTTTGCGCTGGCCAGTGGTATCGAGCAGATCGCCGAGCAGGATGGCACGGCCATCACCGAGCTGCGGATTGAGCTGACCAAACTGGTGGCCACTGTATGCCATGGCCAGCGGTTCGGATTCATCGAGTATGGTGTTGCCGGTAAAAATATCGGCCAGGGTCTGAGCATCGGTCTGGGTGCTGTCAAAGCCCAGTTCAGCGGCGAGCTGATGGTTAAAGCGGATCAGTGCCGGTTGTTTCACTTTGCCGGGCAGCACCTGTGCATAGAAGTGCCCGGGCAGCTGAGCGTAGGCGTTGCTGAAGGGAATATGCAGGGTCATAAGTGCGTACCGCCGGAAATCAGAATGATTGCGCAGGATAGAGGTTATGCGGGCGCTGCGTCCAGCGGTAAGGGCCGTAATGGCGGTCCTTACGGCTGGCTTACCCTGTGCAGTTGGTCTGTTTTGCGCTGGCCTGTGGTTAAAACAGCTGGTTAAAACGGCTGGTTAAAACGGCTGGTTAAAACGGCTTAACGCCGATCAGCAGTGCGTGCAGCCAGAAGGCAACCGCCGCCCATACGCCAAGCGCCACGCTTAACGTGATCAGGTCACGGCTGAGGCCTTTGTACGGTTTTTTCACGCCGCTGGCTTTGTCGCGCCGGCGCGATATCAGGAAGCCCAGAATCCCCCAGATCATCAGGCTGCCAAACAGCAGAATATCGTGCACACCACCGTTGGCTAATAAATGTGAAAACGACCAGACTTTGATGCCTGCGTACATGGGGTGGCCAATTTTAGCCTGCAGAATATTGCCCGGTATCTGGCTGGCAAACAGCAGAATAAAGGCCGGTAAGGTCAGCAGTATGGTGACGTGGCGCAGCCACAGAGGCGGTTGCCACAACCAGAGCGGATCAATACGCGCCTGACCATAACCAATCACCATAAGCACAATCCCGCTGGCGGCGATCAGGCTGTAAATGCCTTTCCATGGCAGCAGACCGATACGGGCAATCATCTGCGTGCGCCATGCGGGTGCGGCCAGTTTGACTGAGTGGCCGCCGATAAACAGCAGCAGGCCAGCGATTAACAGTTCCATTGTGTTATCCCCCGGGGTTTTATACCGTAAGCTATCGGTTTGTGGTTTTTGCCTGTGGATGTTTCGCTCAGAGCGTCTTTTCTCTGAGCGCGTGTGAGAGTGACAGACGCGGGCAAGGTTCACAAGACTGTTTTGTTTATTCTGGCGGAAGAATGGCTGCGATGTATCAAGCACGAAAACATATTTATATTGCCTACACGGGCGGCACTATTGGCATGATGACGTCGGCAAAAGGCGGGCTGACGCCGCAGCCGGGAATGCTGGAAGACAAGCTGCGTTCGCTGCCGGAGTTTACCCGCAAGGACATGCCGGAATTTACTCTGCATGAGTATCCGACACTGCTCGATTCCTCCGATATGAGCCCGCAGCACTGGGGTATTATCGCCGCCGATATTCTCGCCAATTATGCCAAGTACGATGGCTTTGTGGTGCTGCACGGCACGGATACCATGGCCTACACCGCTTCGGCGCTGTCGTTTATGTTGCCGGATCTGGGTAAGCCGGTGATCGTTACCGGTTCGCAGATTCCGCTGACAGCGCTGCGCTCCGATGGCCACGATAATCTGCTCAATGCTCTCTATCTGGCGGCTTATCATCCCTGCGCTGAAGTAGGGCTGTTTTTTAATCACAAGCTGCTGCGCGGTAACCGTTCGACCAAGGTGAATACCAGTGGTTTTGATGCTTTCGATTCTCCTAACTGTGAGCCGCTGTTCCGCGTTGGTATTGATGTCGAGCCGGTGTTGCCAGCGCTGCGCAGCCTGCACGCCATGCAGCCGGAATGGCAGCCGGTGCAGAACCGGGCGGTGGCCATTATGACGCTCTATCCGGGGATGGATTTCTCGCTGGCGCAGCATCTGCTGGAACAGGATCTCGATGGCCTGATTCTGCAGACCTTTGGTGCCGGTAACGCGCCCCAACAGCCGGAATTTCTTGCCGCTCTGGAACGGGCCTGTGAGCGCGATATCGTCGCAGTGAATCACACCCAGTGCCTGCGCGGCAGCGTCAATATGGGTGGCTACGCCGGCGGTAATGCACTGCGTGACTGCGGACTGGTATCGGCGGTGGATATGACACTGGAAGCGACGCTGACCAAGCTGCATGTGTTGCTCAGTCGCCCGGGGGATAAAAAATCTGTGGCGGCGATGGCGCGCCGGCAGATGGAAAAGCCTCTTTGTGGTGAATTGACGGAGTGAGGTTCTGGTAGGTGGTAAGTCAGCTGTAAGGCGCCTTATAGGCGCCTTTTTTGTGCTCAGCTGTTACGTATCTGCTGCAGCAATTCCAGCGCGTGCATACGTTTCTGACGATCGTAAATATCGTTGGTGAACATAAATTCATTCACCGGGAAGCGTTGCTGCACCGCTTCCAGTTTGGAGCGCACGGTGGCCGGGCCGCCGACCACGGATAGCCCGAGGAAGGCATCGACTCTGGCTTTGATCGCCGGGTCCCACAGGCCTTCGGTGGTTTCCACCGGGGCCGGCAGGAAGATTGGCTGACCGGTGACCAGGCGCATCACGCGTTGCTGTGAGCTGGTGTTCAGGTAGCGCGCTTCTTCATCGCTGTCGGCAACGATCATCGGCAGACAGAGTATGGAGTAGGGCTCCTGCAGGTGTTCTGAAGGCTGGAAGAATCTGTGGTACAGCTCGATGGCTTCGCTGGCCAGCTGCGGCGCGAAGTGCCCGGCAAAGGCGTAGGGAATACCGCGCTGGGCGGCCAGCTGGGCGCTGAACAGGCTGGAGCCGAGCAGCCAGATATCGACCTGGCTGTTGCTGCCCGGATAGGCCTGTACCCGGCGGCCGCTGTCGGGGCCGAGTAACTGCTGCAGTTCAGCCACTTCTTCCGGGAAGCGTTCGGCGCGCATGTCATCGCGTTTCAGTGCCCGGCTGGTGAGTGGGTCGGAACCCGGGGCGCGGCCTAAGCCCAGATCAATACGACCGGGGTAGAGCGCATCCAGCGTACCGAACTGTTCGGCAACGATTAATGGCGGGTGATTGGGCAGCATAATGCCGCCGGAGCCAACGCGGATATTCTGCGTGCGCGCCGCGACCTGGCCGATGAGCACGGCGGTGGCGCTGCTGGCGATGCCCGGCATATTGTGGTGTTCGGCCAGCCAGAAGCGGTTGAAACCCAGTTCGTCTGCCCGTTGGGCATAGTCGAGCATGGATGACAGTGTGGCGGATACACTGACCTGCTCTGGCACTGCGGCCAGTTCCAGCAGGGAGAATGGAATATGCTTAAGCACAGACATAAGAACCTCCGACGTTTTGCGCAGATTCTCACAAGCCGGGCTTTGTTTCAGCCGTTATTCAATAGACGCATTGTTGCTGTGAGCGGGAAAACAGATGCCGCGGTTGCGGCTCTGTTGTGCTGATTCAGAATAAAAAACGCCCGCGGGGAGTGCGGGCGGCGCTGATAATCAGCAGGCGGTAGATCGTGGAGAAGACGGAGCCCTAAGGCCCCGGTCTTTGCAACAAACGCGTGTTGCTTAGAAGAAACCCAGTGGGCTGGTGCTGTAGCTGACCAGCAGGTTCTTGGTCTGCTGGTAGTGTTCCAGAGCCATTTTGTGGGTTTCACGGCCGATACCGGATTTCTTGTAACCACCGAACGCTGCGTGTGCAGGGTACATGTGGTAGCAGTTGGTCCATACACGACCGGCCTGGATGTTGCGACCCATGCGGTAAGCACGGTTCATGTCGCGGGTCCATACACCGGCGCCCAGACCGAATTCGGTATCGTTAGCAATAGCCAGAGCTTCTGCTTCGTCTTTGAAGGTGGTTACAGAGATAACCGGNCCAAAGATCTCTTCCTGGAAGATACGCATGTCGTTGCGGCCAGCCATCATAGTTGGCTGAATGTAGTAACCTTTGGACAGGTCGCCNTCCAGAGCTTCGATGCCGCCACCCAGCAGAACTTCAGCACCTTCGGCTTTACCGATGGAGATGTAGTTCATGATGCGCTCGTACTGCTCTTCAGAAGCCTGAGCACCAACCTGAGTGTTGGTATCCAGCGGGTTACCGCGGATGATCTTGCCAGCGCGCTCAACGACCAGAGAGATAATGTCTTTGTAGACGCTTTCCTGAATCAGGGCACGGGAAGGACAGGTACATACTTCACCCTGGTTGAAGAACGCCAGAGTGATACCTTCCACACACTTGCTCAGGTANTCATCTTCGTGCTGCATAACGTCTTCGAAGTAGATGTTCGGAGACTTACCGCCCAGNTCTACAGTGCTTGGGATCAGAGAGTCAGCGGCACATTTCAGGATGTGCTGACCAACCGGAGTAGAACCGGTGAAAGCGATTTTAGCGATACGCTTGCTGGTGGCCAGAGCCTGACCAGCTTCTTCACCTACGCCGTTTACGATGTTCAGAACACCGGCTGGCAGCAGGTCAGAAATCAGTTCAGCCAGAACCAGGATAGAAGCAGGAGTCTGTTCTGCTGGCTTCATTACTACACAGTTACCGGCTGCCAGTGCAGGGCCCAGTTTCCATGCTGCCATCAGCAGTGGGAAGTTCCANGGAATGATCTGACCAACAACACCCAGAGGCTCGTGAATATGGTAAGCAACGGTGGTTTCGTCGATCTCTGCCATGGTGCCTTCCTGAGAACGNAGACAGCCGGCAAAGTAACGGAAGTGGTCAACAGCCAGTGGGATGTCAGCAGCCAGNGTTTCACGAACGGCTTTACCGTTGTCCCAGGTTTCTGCTACCGCCAGCNTTTCCAGGTTCTGTTCCATACGGTCTGCGATGCGCAGCAGGATGTTGGAACGTTCAGCAACTGAGGTTTTGCCCCAGCTTTCAAAAGCACGGTGAGCAGCGTCCAGCGCCAGCTCGATATCAGCACCGTCAGAGCGAGGAACCTGACAGAAAACCTGNCCGTTTACAGGACTTACGTTGTCCATGTAACGGCCATTAACCGGGGCTACCCATTCGCCACCAATAAAGTTTTGGTACTGTTGTTTGAATGTAACGACGGAATCGGCCGAGCCGGGATTTGCGTAGATCATGTTGTTGCTCCTTATTCTTATTTTCTGCCACCGATACTTAGGTATCAGTAGCAGAGCTTGAGNTAGCATATGCTATGTGATCTTATTACCACCTGCTTGCCTGACAGTCTGTTTTACTTTGCTGATTGTCCGGCGTTGCAAATGGATACAAATCANTAAAAAAGTACGGATTCGTAACAAAAAATAAGAAAAACAAGCAGATACTGCTGTTATTAAAGTCAGGAGCTGTTATGTCTTACAAAACACTGGCGCAATTAGCTACATCCAACCGGCATTCTGTGCTGGCCGGATCTGGCCCNTTATCCATGGTAGAAAACCGTACTGTGTTTGAAAGTCACGATGCTGANCTTTCGATTTATGACACTTTCTCCGCNGCAGAGCGGGTACGGCTGGATTCTGAAGAAATTCTGTACTGCGGCATGATGACCGGCAAAAAAGTGCTGCACGGTAAAAAACATTTCAATGCCACCTTCCTGCCGCACGAGTCATTTATTATGGCGCCGGGGGAAACCGTGGACATTGATTTCCCGGAGGCCACCGAAGAATGTCCGACGACCTGTCTGGCATTAGGTATTAGCCGCAATAAATTACGTGAAGTCTGCGATCGNCTGAATCAGAAAAACCCGCTACCGAAAGAACTCGGTGAATGGAATCCGGGTAACGATCACCTGTTGCATATGTTTCACACCGAAGCGACGCAGCAATTACTGGTGCGNATCGTCGACAGCTTCGTNAGCCACGACAGTGACCGCGATCTGGTGCTGGATCTGGGGGTNACGGAATTATTAACGCGTATGNTGCGCCAGCAGGGCAGAAANTTCTTACTGCACTGCGCGCGCAATGATCCGACCATGAGTGCCATGACGGATGTGGTGCGCCATATTGATCAGCACCTGGCNGATGCCATTGATATTGAGCAGCTGTGCAAAGTTGCCTGTATGTCGCGCAGTAAACTGTATGAGCAGTTCCGTCATGTGATGGGTACCGGACCGATGGAATACATTCAGCAGCGTCGTCTGGAAAAGGCGCGTGAACTGATTGCTGCCGGGCACAGCATTACCCAGAGCTGCTANGACGTTGGTTACGTGAANCTGAGTCATTTTTCCCGNCGTTTCCAGCAGCAGTACGGTTTATCACCGCGGGATTANCTGGCGTCGGTAAACGCTTAAAATTTTTAATTAATAGTTATGTTAATTNNNTGTGTTNATTAGTGGGCCGGGAAAATCATTCCCGGCTTTTTTGTTTCTGGCTTTTATTTTTCCAGCGGAATGATTTTTCTGGCTTTGCGCTTNAAAAACCTGCCTGTACTTTGGTNTATCCTACTTTTGACGGGTGCNNTNNAGGATCAATTCTTCTTTAGTTGANTTTATTGGCCATTGTTGTTCAAACGTCANTCAAAACGGCTTTGTTCTGCTTTCTTTANCGGGTAGCTGATTATATGATCCGCGGCGATTTTAATTGCGGATCGTTTGGGTATTCCATTAGCGGAATATTGNTNNCNGATNNCTGNANNTTACCCTCCGGAGCCAATAAAAAATGAATGCCNGACTGTTGTTGATTTCTTCTCTGTTNGTATCGCTTTCTGCTGCCGCTGATGAGGTCATCTTAGAAAATACATCCATCCAGAATTCATTGTGCGTGGGTGTTACCTGTATTGATGGTGAAGATTTTCAGATGGACACCGTGCGCCTGAAAGCGGATGCACCACAGATCGTGTTCCAGGACACCAGTAATTCAGGTGCATTTCCCAGCACTGATTGGCGTCTGGGTGTGAGCGACGACAACACAGGTGCGGCACCTTCTTTCTTTATTGAAAATGTGGATAGCGCGGAAAATGTGCTGGAAATTACCGCAGATGGCGATGTTGCGCTGGGTGTCGGGGCGGTTGCAGAAAGCGGAGCGGTATCGGTTGGTGCGGAGGGGGAAGAGCGCCGCGTTACTTTCGTGGCTGATGGCACCGAAGATACTGATGCTGTGAACCTGCGTCAGTTCAATGCTTACAAAGAGACCATCAATACCGAAGCAGTGGATGCTCAGGTCGCTGAGTTGCAGAGCCGTATTGATGCGTTGACTGCCCGTATTGAAGCACTGGCAGCACAAGGTAATTAAGATGAAGTTATTACCTTTTTACTCTATGGCTGCGGTGCTCTTGTATTCTGCATCCGGCAATGCGGCTGGCGACAGAATAATCAGCGATGACGCGATTGTTCAGGGTGGCCTATGCGTTGGGCAGGACTGTGTATCCGGTGAGTTATACAGCCATCCGCCGCTTAAACTGAAAGAAAATAATCTGCGGGTGCGGTTGACCGACACCAGTACGATCGCTGAACCCGTGCGGGTTGAAGGGCCAGACTACTATTATGAATACACCATTAACGATAGTTGGGTGCTGGTTGCCAATTCCTACGCCAACGGCGGAGCTAACTATTTTGCTATTGAGCGCACTACGATCGGGACTCTTTATTATCTGAGTGATGGTACCGCACCGAATTACATGTGCTATCAGAAAGGAACGAATTTTCCTTATCCTAATCCGTCAGAGGCAACGGCGGATGATATGGATATCGTGGTCGTAGGCGTTATTCCTGAGGGCGGGCAGTGGAAGACGCCTTACTGTAATTATCAGGTGGTTCCTCAACTCTTTAATGGTATTTACTTTGATCGGACCGATGGCGTTGCCATTGGCCGTGGTGCAGAAGTACTGGCGGGNACCGTGGCTTTGGGNAACGGCGAAAACCTGCGTCGTCTGGCACATGTCGCACATGCGCTGAATGATATGGATCTGCTCAGCGTTAAAGATATGAACGTCTATTCCGATCAGCAGGCAACGCTGGATCAGCTCAGTGATCAGCTGACTGAATTGGAAAACCTGGTGTATCTGCTGGAAAATCCAGAGCCAGGCACTGTCGGTAAGAGCCGTAGTGGTAGCTCTGGCGGTGCATTCAGCTGGTTATTGCTGTTGAGTGTTGCCGCACCTCTGCTGCGTCGCAGAGATCGTGTGCAAAGCTGATTGATTTGCGGATATTCTGCGGTCATCACAAAAGCCTGACAGGTTCGCTGTCAGGCTTTTTTTATGTCTGTTTTTGCCGCAATTTTCCAGCTTCTCTTTCAGCCCCTTTTTCTGATCTCTCTAATAAACTCTGTGCTGCTTTCTCTTCTGCTCTCTCTGTTGCTCTATATGGAGATAGAGGTCGGTATCCTTATGTGGAATATCTGACAAAATCGACGCGACTGTGCAGTTTCTGCCGCAGTTCTGTCCGGGATCGTACAAGCGGTACCTGAGATTTTTCCGTATTTAAATCTAACTGTCTGATAGATAAAGCGTTTTCTTTTGTGGGCGGAAACGCCAACACGGTCTGTTATTTGCTGAAGCCTGTATTGGCTGCAAAGCCTGTGTATTACCGTTAACAGGAGAATATTATGTCGCTGGATCAGATCACTGCATTTGCTACTAAAGCAAAAGAGGATGCAGAGTTGGGTGCACAGTTAAAAGCCTGTGTAAAAATGAAAGAAATGTTCGCNCTGGCGCGGGACAATGGCTATCAGTTCGACGAAGACAGCCTGTATCCGCCNAATGANCCTCAGTTTACGGAAGANCAGTTATCCGAGCGTCTGGCCAAGGCTCTGTTACGCGCTTAAGGGCANCTCAGTTAAGGCCTTATGGGCCTATACCTATGCCTGAGCCTGAGCCTGACTCAGAAATGCTGATAGCCGGTGCGGTGTAATGGCTGTTCTTCCCCCGATACCAGCAGCCGTACCGGCTNATCAGCATTCAGGGCAACCACTGTTCCTATGCGTGTGAGTTGCGGAAACTGATCGCTNAANGCGAGCANTGNTTCACGCTGACTGGCGGCTGCGGTAAACAGCAGCTGGTAGTCGTCACCGCCGCTGATGCAGGTATGAAAGTCTTCTGCTGTGGCNGTTTCCGGCAGGGGAATACGGTCGCCATCAATCTCCAGCGACAGTGCAGAATTACGGGCAATATGTCCGGCGTCCTGGATTAANCCATCGGAAATATCCATACAGCTGCTGGCCAGTGTGCGCAGTGCCATGCCGGCTTTAATCTGCGGCTCGGGGAAATAATAGGCTTTGGTTGTGGGCGAGTTTTCCGCCGGATTTTTTAATACCCGTGGCAATGCCAGGGCCGATGCCCCGATGACGCCGGATACCCAGATATCATCACCGGCTTGTGCGCCACTGCGCGTCAGAGCCTGATCAGCAGGCACAATCCCTTGCACGGCAATGGTGATCACCCGGGTTTTGCCGGATGTCGTATCGCCACCCAATAAATCGATCTGACAGGCACTGGCGGCGGCTTTTAAGCCTTCGCTGAATAATTGCAGCCATTGTGGATCTGCGTCCGGTAAGGTGAGGGCCAGATGAAATCCCTGAGGCTCTGCGCCCATGGCAGCAAGGTCGGATACCGCGCAACGTAATGCGCGCTGGGCAATTAAATCTGCCGGAGCGGCAGCCGGAAAATGTACGTCGGCCACCTGAGTATCAATACTCTGCGCCAACTGAAAACCGTGGGGAAGGGTGATAACCGAACAGTCATCACCAACACCCAGGCGGGTGTTGGTATTACGTGGAAATCCACTGGAAAAATACTGCCTGATTAAAGCAAATTCTCCGGAGCTTTGCTGGCTCATAGGATTTCCTTTTCAGCCGGTGTTTTACCACCGCTTTTTTATCAGCCGCGTGGACCGCGGATTTCTACNGAACGTTCGCGCTGTGCCAGTTTATCCAGTACACCGTTGATAAACTTGTGGCCNTCGGTTGCGCCGAAGGTTTTGGCCAGCTCAACTGCTTCGTTGATTACCACTTTGTATGGCACGTCGATGCGGTGAATCATTTCNAAGGCACCGAGACGTACGATGGATAATTCAACCGGCGTCATTTCGTCCATACGACGGTCCAGCAGGGGAGCGACTTTTTCGTCCAGGGCGGTTTTTTCCCGTGGTACGCCGTGCAGNACGTCGTGGAAATATTCCATATCCACTTTGCTCATATCGTTATCTGCGCGGAATTCAGCTTCGATCTGTGCCAGGTTGGCACCNGCCAATTGCCACTGGTAGAGCGCCTGCACAGCGAAACGACGCGCTTTGCGTCGTGCCGCNGGGCTGGCTTTCTGATTGCCGGATGTGCGTGACATGCAATCAGGCCTCCATGGCTTTCAGCAGGGCAACCATTTCGAAAGCAGACATTGCTGCTTCTTCACCTTTGTTGCCTGCTTTGGTGCCTGAGCGTTCTACTGCCTGTTCGATGGTATCGACAGTCAGAACACCGAAGGAAACCGGAATACCCGCGTCCAGAGAAACGCTGGCCAGGCCTTTAACACATTCGCCGGCAACGTATTCAAAGTGTGGTGTACCGCCNCGGATNACTGCNCCCAGTGCGATAACGGCATCGTATTTACCGCANTCTGCTGCTTTTTTCACAACCAGTGGAATTTCAAACGCGCCTGGTGCACGGATGATGGTGATGTTGCTTTCTTCCACNCCGTGNCGCATCAGGGAGTCAACGGCACCTTCCAGCAGGCTTTCAACAACAAACGCATTCCAGCGGCCAACAACAATGGCGTATTTACCGTCGTTCGGGGTCAGGTTTCCTTCAATGGTTTCAATCTGTTTCATGATTATTTTCCGGTCTCGTAAGGGATGTATTCGCTGATCTCAAGTTCAAAGCCAGAGATACCGCTGTATTTCATTTCTGAGCTCAGCAGGCGCATTTGTTTTACGCCCAGTTCGCGCAGAATCTGTGAGCCTGTGCCCACAGTGAGGAAGGCGCCGGAGCTGTCTTTATTGGAGCTGCGCACTTTACGTGCACGGCCAAAAAAGTCGTCCAGAGCGTCTTCNATNTTTTCTGTCTGACCCGGTGACAGCAGCACCAGTACGCCTTTACCTTCTTTGGCAATGCGNTGCAGTGCTTCACCGCTGGACCAGCTGTCTGTGCCGTCTTTGCGCAGGCCCAGTACGTCGCGCAGCTGGTTGTTGGTCTGTACACGCACCAGCGTNGGNTCNTCCGGCGTAATGTCACCCATGGTCAGNGCCAGGTGAGTTTCTTTCTGGATGCTGTCCTGGAAGGTGTGCAGGGTAAATTCACCGTATTCGGTGGTTACTGTCTGCTGTTCAACGGACTCAACGGTTTTTTCGTTNGCCAGACGGTAGTGAATCAGATCGGCGATGGTGCCGATTTTGATGTCGTGTTCTTCGCCGAATTTTTCCAGATCGGCGCGACGCGCCATGGTGCCATCCGGGTTGATCACTTCAACGATGGCTGCGGCCGGAATCAGGCCTGCCAGACGCGCCAGATCGCAACCGGCTTCGGTGTGACCNGCACGGCTTAATACACCNCCCGGACGGGCGCGCAGCGGGAAGATATGACCCGGCTGNACGATGTCTTCCGGTTTACCCATCGGNTTNACCGCGGCCAGAATGGTNCGCGCACGGTCAGCGGCAGAAATACCTGTGGTCACGCCTTCGGCGGCTTCGATGGATACGGTAAATGGCGTATCAAATTTGGCCCCGTTGCTTTGCACCATAGCGTGCAGACCAAGGAAATCACAACGCTCACCGGTTAATGGCAAACAGATCAGACCACGGGCTTCAGTGGCCATAAAGTTGATGATTTCCGGTGTTACTTTTTCTGCAGCAACAATAATATCGCCTTCGTTTTCGCGGTCTTCGTCATCCATCAGAATGACCATTTTACCTTCGCGAACATCAGCAATAATGTCTTCGATCTTGCTAAGAGCCATAATAAACCTGTTATTTCCAGAATCCGTTTTGCATTAAAAACGCCTGACTCAGTCCTGAGTTGGCGGCGCTGCTGTCTGTCTCTTTTCCTGCGTTACCGGATGTCAGCAGTTGCTCCAGGTAACGGGCGATAATATCCACTTCCAGATGCACCGGGCTGCCGACTTTGAGGTCGATCAGTGTGGTTTCACTGGCGGTGTGCGGCACAATGTTCAGCTCAAATCCTTCGCTGCCGAGATCATTGGCAGTCAGGCTGACACCATCGACGGTGATGGAGCCTTTGGCCGCGATGTATTTTTTCAGATGCTCAGGGGCACTGACGGTAAAGCGGATGGAACGGGCGTCCGCGGAACGTTTTTTAATGGTGCCGACACCATCCACGTGACCGGTAACAATGTGGCCACCCATGCGTGTGCTGGGGGTCATGGCCTTTTCCAGATTCACTTTGGTGCCACTGCTCCAGCGGTCGATCCAGGTGTGCGCAATGGATTCACGGGATACGTCCGCGACAAAGCCGTCGCCGGGTAATTCCACCACGGTCAGACACACGCCGTTGGTGGCGATGCTGTCACCCAGTTTGACGTCACTCAGGTCGAGTCCTGCGGTATGAATACGCAGTTTCAGGTCGCCCTGTTTGTTCTCGACGCTTTTTACTGAGCCTACGGCTTCGATAATTCCTGTAAACATCCTGCTTCTCCGGCCTGTTACATTGCCGGCCCTGTGTTAAAACTTCGTTATGTGTGACCGCGCCGGGCTGCCGTTTTTCTCAGCCGGGCTGAGTCAGGGTCAGGCGCAGATCGTTACCGACCTTGCGTACATCGGCCCACTGCCAGCGGATCTGTTCCGCCATGCTGTTCAGCCCCAAGGATAGCAGCGGACGGGCGTTGCTACCGAGTAACGTTGGTGCACAATAGAGTACCAGTTCATTCACCAGTCCGGCTTGCACAAATGCGCCTGCCAATTGGGCTCCGCTTTCGATCAATACTTCGTTATGACCGAGTTCGCCCAGATAGTGCAGCAGCGCGCTGAGATCCACTTTGTGGTCTGCGCCGACCGGGCTTTGCCAAATGCTCAGCTGACCCAGTGCCGGGTCACGCTGAATGTTCACGGCCGTGCTGTCGCTGACGGCGAGCAGAATATCGCCGCTTTGGGCGAAGATCTGTTCATCGCCGCGCAGGCGCTGGCGACCGTCGATGATCACGCGCAGCGGCTGCCGCCAGAGACGTTCTTCCTGCTCAATGCCGCTTTCCTGCGGGCGCACCGTCATCGACGGGTTGTCGATCAGAACGGAATCCGCACCGGTAAGCACTACACAGCTGCGCGCACGCAGACGCTGCACATCAGCCCGGGCCTGAGGACCGGTAATCCACTGGCTTTCGCCACTGGCCATGGCGGTGCGGCCATCCAGACTTTGTGCCAGCTTAACCCGGGTGTAGGGCAGGCCGGTCTGCATACGCTGCATAAAGCCTTTATTGATGGCGATTGCCTGACTTTCAAGGCAGGGCGTAATCACCTCGATTCCGGCCTCACGCAGCATGTTGTAACCACGACCCGCCACTAACGGGTTGGGGTCGGAGCAGGCACCGACCACACGGGCGACGCCGGCTTTGATCAGACCTTCAGCGCAGGGCGGGGTGCGGCCGTAATGGCTGCATGGCTCCAGCGTGACGTAAGCGGTCGCGCCGCGGGCCTGCTCTCCGGCCATACGTAAGGCATGCACTTCGGCATGAGGTTCACCGGCTTTCTGGTGCCAGCCTTCACCCACGATGGCACCGTCTTTGACGATGACACAGCCGACCCTTGGGTTCGGGCTGGTGGAGTACAGCCCCAGCTCTGCCAGTTGCAGGGCGCGGGCCATATAAAATTCGTGCGTCTGACTCATGCTTCTTCCTCGCGGGAAGCGCTCAGAGCAGACGGTGCGGAAATACGTTCAATTTCGGCACGGAATTCATCGAGATCCTGGAAGCTGCGGTATACCGAGGCAAAACGCACATAGGCGACCTGATCGAGCTGACGCAGTTCGGCCATCACACACTCGCCCAGCATACGGCTGGCAACTTCACGTTCGCCGCAGGCACGCAGTTGCTGTTTGATACGGACGATGGAGGCTTCGATATCTTCAACACTGACCGGTCGTTTTTCCAGCGCACGCTGGATGCCGGAGCGCAGTTTATCTTCGTTGAAGGGTTCGCGGGTGCCGTCCTGTTTGATGATGCGTGGCATCACCAGTTCGGCGGTCTCGAAGGTGGTGAAGCGTTCTCCACAGCTGATGCATTCCCGGCGACGACGTATCTGCTCGCCGTCTGCCACCAGACGTGAGTCGATAACCTTGGTTTCCTGATGTGTACAGAAAGGGCAATGCATAACTGGTAAAGAGCGGCTCGATGAATGAGAGCGCGGATTTTAAGGGATAAAGGGGGGAAGTACCAGCGCAGAACGCGCTGGTATGGGGTAGTTTTGTTAACGATTTGTTGGTCTTTTAGTTGGTCAGTCGGTTGGCCGGTCGTACAACCAGCCAGCCAACTAACAGATCAACCAGTCGATCAGTTAACCCGGGTGCCGACGATCAGGGCAATGGCATAGTTGGTATCCCCTGCCGGTAACACGTCGGTGGTCGAGTGATGACGCATGATTACCGTATCACCATCGGTACACAGACGGGCTCCATTTTCCGGCGTGTCGGTCAGCACGGTCAGGCAGCCCTCAGCATCAGTGACGGCGCTGGCCAGTGAGAATTCCAGCGTACGCGTGCCTGCCGATGAGGTTTTTGAGTAGCGCAGGCCGTCGGTCGCCGTGCTGTCAGGGTATGCCGTGGCACGCTTACCGCTCAGAGTAAGAGTCAATAATGGGGTGCTGCCACTGTCGTCTATCGTCAGGGTGCCGTATTCGCTGCGGATACCGAATGAATAACCGGGAACGGAATCATCATAGAGGCTGAAGTAGCTTTGAGAACCGACCGAGAAGGAGGCGCCACCGAGGTCGATGTTCTGCTCCGGAGAGCGCAGGAAAACCGCCACGCTGTTGGCGCTGTAAAACTGAGTGCCAGCGGAGAAATCCGTAGCGCCCGGGTCTGAAGTTACGTCGTTATTCCAATGCAGTGAAGTGAGCACGATGGCTGACTGATCGGATGCCAGCAGGGCTGACGTATAAGCACCATCATCATCGATTCCAGCCTGCGGCTCATCCGAGACAAAGCGACCCTGATTGAAGCTGTAGGTTTCCGCTTCCGGCAGGGACTGGTTGTCGAAAAACCCTTCCAGATTCATATAGCCGAGCACGCCAGGACGACCGAACATTTCGACATTGCCATTTTCAGTGGCTTGCAGATTACCCTGAGCATCAAAGTCAAAGCGTGAGTCAAAGGCATTTACTTCAACCTGTGTACCTTCGCCGCTGTCGCGTACCCCCACCTCCAGCTCAAAGCCGTTATAGGCCGCATCGCGGATAATATCGCTGCCGGTCTGGTCATTCACCCGGCCAAGGGCCAGATTCAGGTTTTCCATACCACTGAAGCGCAGATCGGTGAGATCCGGTTGGCCATTCACCAGAGCGTAGTCCAGCGTGCCCTGGGCACCAAAACCAAAGAACAGGCTCTGATCCTGGCTGACCGGAATCAGGCGCAGGGTAAAGGCGCTGTCGATATGGTATTCCGCTTCCACTTCGGCGCTTTCCGGCACATTAATAGTGGCAATACCAGAGGCTTTAACCGCCAGTGGTGCCGAGAAGCCATCACCGGGTTCGTTGAAGACTTCGGTATAAATATCCGGGAAGTTAGGGTCAGACAGATTGCCTTCAATGATGGAGCTGGTGTCGCTGAAGTCAGCTGTTTCCTGCAGAACAGAACCGTCACCATCCGTGCTGATATTAAAGACACCGCCGTCTTCCGTTTCGTTACGCAGCAGGATGGCATAAGGCGTCGCGCGCAGTTCCAGGCGGCGCGAGGCATAGTTGATGTGGTAGTTTCCATCCAGCGCGGAGCCGACAATGGTCGGAGCCTGCACGCTCAGAGTCATGGCTGATGAGCTTTGCAGGTTTGTTACGCCATCTGTGACCTGCACCGTGATGCGGTAATTGCCTTCGGTCAGCGGAGCGGTGAAGGTGGTACTGGCAGAGGTGCCGAAGGTCAGGCCGGGGGCATTACTGCTCCAGCTGTAGGCGATACTCTGGCCGGCGATGCCCTGAATGGCGCTGGCGCTCAGCGTTACGCTGGCGCCGGGTTCGACGGTGCGGTTGCTGCCCAGAGTAACGACCGGTGGGACTTTGTTGGTGTAGGTGTCGTTCTCTTCGATGGCGTTGATTTCTGCCTGAATGGCATCAAACTCCGTGGTGGTGTTGCCCAGGGCTACAGCGCTGTCAATCAGTGCCTGCAGAGTGGGCACGTCGTTTGCGGACTTCCACAAAATCTGCCCGACTTCACCGTTGCTGGTAATGGCGGCGATAAAGTCGTCGATAACGACATCGACCGTTGTAGGTCTGTCTTTCGCAATGCGCACAAAGGCTGCGTTCAGGGCGCCATACACATCGTCGCCTTCGTCGGCATCATCCACCAGGTTATCCGGAGTATCACCGGTCAGATCGGTGCTGGCTGGCATACCGAAAATGGCGCGGATCTGAGCTTCGGCCCGGGCAGCCTGCTCGGCCGGGGTAAAGTCACCGCCGTAGGCCTGTTGCAGGGCGCTCATCAGATAGCTGATGGCGGTCACATTGATGATACGGGAGCCTTCTTCGTCGATCACAGTGCTGTCGAAGTTAGCCACGGATTCGAGGCGGAAGTTCGCTGGCATTGGGTAGAATTCGCCTACACCTACGTTACCGCCATCAACATAACAGGCGTCAGCATCTCCATCCGGAGAATTAAGGTTGTCACACTGCAATTCCGCACCATCCTGATAGCGGATCACCAGCTTCACCAGACCAGATGGCGGCGTACTGTCTTCAAAATCAAAGTTGTACTGACCACGGGCATCTGTGGTGGCGGTAGCGACCGGCGTGCTGGCAAAATCGCCACTGCTTTCATTCAGCGGGAAAAGCTCCACCAGAGCACCGACGGCCAGGCCTTTAATGGCCAGACCGGTAAGGCTGACACGGTCAACCTGTTCGGTTGGTGCCGGTTCTTCCGGTTCCGGCGTATCGTCGTTATCGGAGCCACCGCCGCCTCCGCCACCACCGCTGCAGGCGGCAATAGCTGCGGTCAGAACCAGCACGGAAAGGTGTTTGGGCAGTGGCATAACGAACTCCTTATCATCTTCTGAGACGCCATCCCTGTCAGCGCCCGGTGTTGTGTCGAGGGGCAACGGAAACAGGCAATGCGCATGGCGTAATTGGTCTGGAGAAGTATGGGGAGGAGAGGGACAAAGTCTATCGCAATTGACCCTATTGTTAGATGCCGCAGCAGGTGGCAGACCTGTACGAATTTCTCAGCAATTATTCGTACAGGCCTGTTTTCAGAGAAGTTTAACCGGCGCTGCGCAGCTTAATCTGGTCGGCCAGCATGCCGCCCGGGCGAAGCATCTTTTCGCGCCAATCGTCCAGCAGCTGAACAGTATCGTGCTGACTTGGGTGAAAGCCCGGGCGGAAGAAGTCGAGGTACTGCGGCAGCAGTTTCGGGAACAGGCCGCGCGGCCCCCACAGATACCAGAAACCTTTCAGATTGCCTTTGATATCAAACAGTTTTCTGTCTGCAGCCAGCAGGCGCAGGTGGCCGGAGCCAACGACGGCAAAGAAAAACAGGGTGACGACCAGCATGGTGAGGATGCGGTGCAGATAGCCGCCGCCGACCTGGCGGTAGACATCGTATGCCACGACTTTGTGTTCGTTCTCTTCCAGCGCATGCCACATCCACAGCTTGAGTGCTTCCGGGTCCTGAATATTGGCCTGATGAGACGGGTCGCGCAGTAACTGTTCAGCCAGAATCGCGGTGTAATGCTCCAGTGCGACGGTCACTGCCAGCTGGTGCTTCTTCGGCAGTGTGCGCCGGGCAAAGCGCAGCAGCACACCGAGTTCTTTATCCAGCTTGCCCGCGGGCAGACCGTGTTTCTCCGCCAGGTCATTGAAGGCTTTATGTTCTTTGCTGTGCATGGCTTCCTGACCGATAAAGCCGGTGATCTGATATTTCAGCAGCGGGTCGGTGATGTCTTTGCGGTAGTTGCGCACCGAATCGACGAAGAAGGTTTCCCCTTCCGGGAACAGCGCTGACAATGTGCTCCAGAAGGTGGTCAGAAACGGGCTGTTGCGATACCAGTAGCGCTGGGTGTTATCGGCGAATTCGAAATCCATACGCCGTGGTGGAATCCCNGCACGTTCGCCNGCGGTCATGCGCTTTNCTGGTTTTTCNGATNCTGNNGCTGANGTGCTGNTGTGNGTGTNGNNCGCGTTGNGTTCACTGTTCGCTGAGGCTGAGTGAGTCATACCGACCTCCGGTTATCCTGTTTATTATCGTTATGGCAGCTGTGGGCAGCTGACAGGTTTAGCGTTGAGTTCAGAGTTAACGCACTCAGATTAACCAGCGGGNGATAAGGGCGGGAGGTAACAGCCGGACAAAATAACGTGGCTGATCGCGTGGCGGAAATACGTGGCAGAGGGCACAGGGTGAGATAGGGGATCTGGCGCAGCAGTGNACTGGCAGAAATGGCAGAACTGCACCTGCAGCAGGGAAATAGCCTGTTTTATGACCCCAGGACNGGCGGGGGGATTTTCCGCCAGTGGGNCATGTNCGNCGTCAGGCCTTGCTCAGAGAGCGCTGAGCAAACAGCCCGTTGAGGCGTTCCGGCAGGCTGGTTTTGGCTGGCTGATAATCGTCAATGATGCCCCATTTACTGAACTGTCCGACGCAGAAGCCTTTGCTCAGGTCGTTGTAGTAAATGCAGGATTTGCCCATCACGGCNATAACCCAGAAGCCACAGACTTCATCGGCCCAGGGGTGTTGTTGCCAGAGTTCAGGACGCGGCAGGCGGGACAGACTCCAGAAGCCGTGGGAGGCTTCATCCAGCATGCTTTCAGCATCGCTGAGCATGTTGCTGAGGTCAGTTTCAGATAACGGCTTGGGCATATCAGACATAGTTATTCTCCGGATATGAACAGCGTGGGAACAGAACTGTAATCTGGCGATGCTATGACATTCCAGTGACATTTTAATGACAAACGGAACATCAGTACTTTTACTGATGNNTAAAAAANCCCGCGGCGGATGGNTCCGGNGCGGGCTTTTTTTACANCAGTTCAGGCTTATTTATAAACCGGGAACTGTTCGCACAGAGCGATTACTTTGGCCTGNACTTCGGCTTCNGCGGCGGCGGAATCACCGGATTCCAGACCGTCCAGCACGTCACAGATCCAGCCAGTCAGCTGAATAGCCTGCTCTTCTTTGAAACCACGGCTGGTGATGGCCGGAGANCCAATACGCAGACCAGAGGTTACGAACGGTGAGCGTGGATCGTTTGGNACAGAGTTTTTGTTCACAGTGATGTTGGCGCGGCCCAGAGCAGCGTCAGCGTCTTTACCTGTGTACTCTTTACCGATCAGATCNACCAGGAACAGGTGGTCNTCGGTACCGCCGGANACGATGTTGATGCCGCGTTCCATAAAGGTTTTCGCCATCGCCTGNGCATTTTTCAGCACCTGCGCCTGATACTCTTTGTATTCTGCGCTCATGGCTTCTTTGAAGCACACNGCTTTNGCCGCGATGATGTGCATCAGCGGGCCGCCCTGGGATTCAGGGAATACNGCGAAGTTCAGTTTCTTCTGCAGCTCTTCATCGTCTTTGGCCAGAATCAGACCGCCACGTGGACCACGCAGGGTTTTGTGNGTNGTGGTGGTGACGACGTCCGCGATGCCAACCGGTGATGGGTACTGACCNGCAGCGATCAGACCAGCAACGTGGGCCATATCAACAAACAGGTAAGCGCCAACTTCATCGGCGATGTCACGGAAACGCTGCCAGTCAACGACGCGTGAGTAGGCAGAGAAACCGGCAACGATCATTTTTGGCTTGTGTTNACGGGCCAGACGCTCAACTTCGGCGTAGTCGATTTCGCCGGTTTCCGGATTCAGACCGTACTGAACCGCGTTGTAGATACGGCCNGAGAAGGATACGGAAGCACCGTGAGTCAGGTGACCACCGTGCGCCAGGCTCATGCCCAGNATGGTGTCGCCAGGCTGACACAGCGCGAAGTAAACCGCGGCGTTGGCCTGNGAACCTGAGTGNGGCTGTACGTTGGCATACGGCGCACCGAACAGTTCTTTGGCGCGGTCGATGGCCAGNTGCTCGATCACGTCAACNTGTTCACAACCNCCGTAGTAACGCTTGCCCGGATAACCTTCGGCGTACTTGTTGGTCAGCTGAGAGCCCTGAGCTTCCATGACACGTGGGCTGGTGTAGTTTTCGGAGGCGATCAGCTCGATGTGATGCTCCTGACGGGCATCTTCGGCTTTCATCGCGGACCACAGTTCCGGGTCAAAATCCGCTATGTTCATATCACGGCTAAACATCAGGGCGTCCTCTTTATTAAGGGGTAAGATCTGGTTCAAATCGGAAAGGCGGGCATTCTAGCGCAAACTGNTCAGCATGGCACATGAGAAGCTGTCACTATGGGTGTGAAATCCCTTCACGATGGGCNTNCCGNCCGCTATGGGAAGGCCCAATGTTGAGTGCTTTNNGAGCAGACAGGATCAGCCACTTCAGTGAGTGGCNGCGGGCAANTGCAGTAATNCTTCCAGTTGCTCTGCCGGCAGTGGCCGGCTGAACAGGAAGCCCTGAACTTCTTCACATTCTGCCGAAATAAGAAANTCCTGCTGGGCAGAGGTTTCCACGCCTTCAGCNATNACGCCCATGCCGAGGTTGTGGGCCATGGCAATNATGGTGCGGGTGATCTGNGCGTCGTCCATATTCTGNGGCAGGTTCTGAATAAAGCTGCGGTCGATTTTCAGAATATCCACNGGGAACTGCTTCAGATAATTGAGCGAAGAATAGCCGGTNCCAAAATCGTCGATGGCCGTGCGGACACCGATTTTCCGCAGCGCCGTCAGTACGCCCAGAGTGTGCGACACGTCATCCATCAGAATGCTTTCGGTCAGTTCCAGTTCGAGCTGATATGGCTGAATACCGGCATCNCNGATGGCATCTTTTACCACCTGAATAAAGCCATCGTGTTTGAACTGACGGGCGGAAACGTTAACCGCAATGCGCTTAANGGNCAGACCATGTTGCTGCCAGNAGGCGAATTTTTTACAGGCCTGTTTTAATACCCANTCGCCGATGGGGACGATCAGNCCNGTGTCNTCAATAATCGGAATAAAAATGCCCGGTGGCANCAGNCCTTTNTGNGGATGGTTCCAGCGNAACAGCGCTTCGGCACCGACTACGCTGCCACTGAGTGCCTGATACTGAGGCTGAAACCACAGCTCAAGTTCATTGCGTGNCAGNGCCTGATGCAGGTCGTTTTCCAGCTCCATCAGCTCNACCGCTTTGGCGTTCATTTTTTCATCAAAGAACTGCACNTTATCGCGGCCCATANTCTTGGCGTAATACATGGCCATATCTGAATATTTGAGCAGTTCNAGCACGTCGTCNCCATCATGGGGGAAAACNGAAATACCGATACTGGCGCTGATAAAGACTTCNCGCTGCTGCAGCAGATACGGTTTATTCAGGGTGTGTAATATCCGCTCGGCAACTTTCAGNGCCATATCACTGGCCTGATTACTGTCGTTGAGTCCNCCGATTGCCAGAGTNAATTCGTCGCCGCCCATACGGCAGACCAGATCGTCTTTTTTNGTACATTCCTGCAGGCGNTGGGCAACCTGTTTCAGTACCTGATCACCGGCCGGATGGCCCATGGAATCGTTGATCGGTTTGAAGCGGTCGAGGTCGATAAACAGCAGGGCGACACACTGATCTGCNTCTTTGGCGTGGCGGATCATACNGTCCAGNCGTTCATGCATCTGCGTACGGTTTGGCAGGCCGGTCANCGGATCAAAATACGCCAGTTTATGAATGCGTTCTTCAATNACTTTGCGTTCGGTGATATCCGACATAATGATGATCAGACTCTGCAGTTGCTGATCTTTATCGCGGATGGCGGTAATACCGGCCCAGCCAGTGCGGATTTCATCATCCATNCAGCGGTAAAACACTTCGCCCTGCCAATAGCCATCATTNACCAGGGCATGACGGATATTATCCAGGAANGTAGTACCGTGACGTTCCCGGGAAATCAGAAAGTCCGGGGTTTTGCCAATCACGTTGTCACATGGGAAGCCGGTNATGGCGTGGAAAGCGCGGTTGGCGTTGGCGATGTGCATGTCGCTGTCGGTAATGATGATGGCCTCGTTACTGTTGGCGAATACTTCCGCTGCCAGTCTCAGCTCCTGTTCCAGAGCACGGGCTTCGCCGACATCGCGACAGATGCCGAGAATACCTTCCAGTTCGTTGTCTTCATTCCACAGTGGTGATGCCTGCAGTTCCAGTAAAACGGATTCACCGCTTTTGGTCGTGGCCTGAATATCGAAGCGGATCTGACCCTTTTCATTGCNGCAACGAAGCGGATTNGTTTTTGCGTCTTCCAGCATGGCGCGCATATCACGCACCATGCCGCGGATATCACTGCGCTGGAAAATGGCTTTTACACCTTCACCCAGCAGTTCGTCCTGTTTATAACCGAGCAGGCGTTCGACCGAGGAGCTTACAAAGTTAAAGTTNAGGTTAAGATCGGAAGCCCAGATAACGTCGCTGATATTTTCNGCNAGCAAACGATAACGGCTTTCAGAATCAATCAGCTGCTGACGTTTGCGGGCTTCGTCAGTTACGTCGCGGACACTGCCAATATAGCGTGTGACCAGACCATTTTCGTCAAAGCGGATCGGCGTATCGAGGGATTTTAATACCCGCTCACTGCCATCGTAGTGCAGGAACACAACTTCAGCTTCACGGGTTTCGCCGGGCTTCATATGGCGGTTGCCCCAGATATTCTTTTTGATAGTTTCCAGCTGTGACGGCGGCGCAAAATCCAGCCAGCTGGTGGTGCCATCGCGGACTTCATCCGGGTAGCCAAGCATGACCGATACATCACGGTTACGGTAAACGGTTTTCGGACGCAGGGTTTCATCCATATCGATCACATAAATGACATCCGGCATGCTGGTGGTGATGCTTGACCAGAAAACTTCCCGTTCGCGGATCTGATTGGTCGCCTGTTTGCTTTCGGTAATGTCCATCAGTGTGATCAGAACATGATTTTTCTGCCCTGAGTGGAGGCTCAGGTTGATCCAGAAATCCCGGGTGACACCGTCAAAACAATGCAGCTGTATTTCGACTTCGGTGCTGGGTAATTGCAACTCTATGGCACGCTGCAGTGCACCGATAAATTGTGGGTTTTCACTGTTTGTATCGAGATGGGAAAAATTCTTCAGCAGATAGTCGCGGTCCGGCGCGCCGGACATTCGTACGGCAGAATCATTAATCTGTACAATTTTAAGGTCGCGGATATTGCCGTGGAAATCTGACAGATCAATCACGCAGTGCGCAACACCGGATTCTTCAAACAGTGCTTTGTAGCGTTGCTGACTGTTCAGCATGGCCTGGCTGACGTGTTCAGCATCGGTAATATCACGCAGCAGCCAGACAATGCCGCTGATTTTTTTCTGTTCGTACAGTGGGTTGTATTGCTGTTCGAGAATGCGCTCTTCTTTACCTATCGCGATGGCCATGCGCCGGCCGCTGTCGGCCAGCATTTCCAGCTCCTCCGACGAAAGTCCGCGGTTCCATAATGCCTGTTTATGCGGCCATACCGCGGACAGATATTTACCGATAAATTCACGGCTGCCGAGCTCCATTAACAGCGCGGCCCCTTTGGGGTTAACGTAATCAATAACGCCTTGTGAATTGGTTGAAATTAATGCGTCATCAATGGATGCCAGTACCCGGTCTGCACGCTGTTCTGTTTGTCGCTGACTGGCCTGAATCATTTTTGCTTTGCGTTGCTGGCGACTCATGACCAGCCACAGAATAACGGTGAGGATGGCAAAGGTGCCTAAAATCAGCAGCGGCGACAGCAATCGTTCAGTGATGCCTGGGTTGGTGCTGTCTTTTACCGGCAGGGCGGCGACATCCCAATGCGTGTGGGGAATATGGGTGCGGAATATAAAGGCGTTACTTTCTGCGCTGGTCAGTGGCGGCTGATTTTCTGAGTCGGCAAAATATTGCGCGCGAATGCTGATGCTTTCGGTGCGGTTGTCGATCAGCAGCATTTCAAAACCGGGAAAGTGGCCGTCGTAAATAATCTGCGACAGCTGGCCGTATTCCCGGCGACTGATCAGTACATAGCTTTTGCCGTTGCTGGCGGTAAAGCGGGTGAAGGCGTAAAAGCCGCCTTTTACGCCATAGCGCAACTGAAACAGGCCGTGTTGGTCGTCACTCAGTGTTAGATTGACATAAATATCAGCGACTTCATTCACGCTGAGCGAATCACCTCGCTGAAAGAGATAGTTGCCGTCGCTGTCGAACAGAATAAAACCGCTGATACTGAAAATCGGCTGCTGCATTTCAGCCCACAGCTGATCGCGGGCCTGTTGGCTACCGGCAGCTGCCTGCACAAATTGTTCTTTGTAGGCTTTAACGAAGGTGATATTGGCAGAGATTCCGGCCTGCGCCAGCTGGCCTGCCTGCTGGGCGTAATTAGTCAGCGTCTGCCGGACTTCGGAGGTATGCATCATCCTTTCCTGCTGGTACGACTGCCAGCTGGTCCAGCCAAGAACCGCGGAGAGCATCAGGAAGCTGAGCACGAATAACGGAATATTCAGCAGACCGGAAAAACGCGGTTCCTTCTGATCCATTGATGAAAACGTATTGTTTCGCATTCGCGCCTTCAATCCCCTGAAGTTTTTGTGTGCAATCTCAGTATAGCCTGAGTCTGGAAGGGTTAAACCGTTTGTATTAAGCACTGCGTCGCAGTTTATGCATGCGCTGGCGCGGAATAGCCAATGGCTGTGAGCCTGCCGCGTTGATGCGGATTTTCTTTTTGCCTTAAACAGACACCCGGCATGCTCTTAATGGCACAAGTAGCTGCTATGACGGTACGATTCTGTCGGATTATGAAGCAACTGCGGTGCAATTACGCCAGATCAGGTATATATCTTCCCGGTTATGTGAATCTCAGGCAATAGACTTGTTGCCGGCAGAATAAGTTACAATTAGGGCAAATAATCGGGCGGGTCTGGCGCAGTGTCGTCAGGCGTTGCTGTTAAGTACGGCTACCGCCGGTTTTTATTTCGCTACGGACATGGCTGTTGATCACTGCGGTTGCCTTACGCGCGGCTTTTGAGTAGCGTTGCCGGCAACTGAAACGAGGTAAATTTACATGGCACAATACGTTTTCACTATGAATCGACTGGGCAAGATTGTTCCGCCCAAGCGTCAGATTCTGCGTGATATTTCTCTGTCTTTTTTCCCTGGCGCCAAAATCGGCGTACTGGGTCTGAACGGCTCCGGTAAGTCTACGCTGCTGAAAATCATGGCGGGTCTGGATAATGACATTATTGGTGAGGCACGACCGCAGCCGGATCTGAAAATCGGTTACCTGCCGCAGGAGCCGGAACTGGATCCGGCGAAAGATGTAAAAGGCAACGTGGAAGACGGTCTTGCGGAAATCGTTGAAGCCCGCGCGGCGCTGGATCAGGTTTATGCGGCTTACGCTGAACCGGATGCCGATTTCGATGCACTGGCGAAAAAGCAGGGCGAACTGGAAGCTCTGATCGAGACCGCTGGCGGCCATGATATGGAACGTCAGATGGAAATCGCTGCTGATGCACTGCGTCTGCCACCATGGGATGCTGACGTCACCAAACTGTCCGGTGGTGAGCGCCGTCGTGTGGCGCTGTGCCGACTGCTGATGTCCAAGCCGGACATGCTGTTACTCGACGAACCAACCAACCACCTGGATGCTGAATCCGTTGGCTGGCTGGAAAAATTCCTCGAAGAATATCCGGGCACTGTGGTGGCGATCACCCACGACCGTTATTTCCTTGATAACTGTGCGGAGTGGATTCTGGAGCTGGACCGTGGTCACGGTATTCCGTATCAGGGTAACTACACCACCTGGCTGGAAGCGAAAGAACAGCGTCTGGAGCAGGAACAGAAGTCTGAAGACGCTCACGCCAAAGCCATCAAGCACGAGCTGGAATGGGTACGTAAAGGTGCCAAAGGACGTCAGTCCAAATCCAAAGCCCGTCTGGCCCGTTTTGAAGAAATGAATTCCCGTGAATTCCAGACCCGTAACGAAACCAACGAAATTTATATTCCGCCTGGTCCGCGTCTGGGTGACAAGGTTATTGAATTCCATAACGTCAGCAAATCCTTCGGTGACCGCATGCTGATTGATGATCTGAGCTTCACCGTACCGCCGGGTGCTATCGTCGGTATTATCGGTGGTAACGGTGCGGGTAAATCCACCCTGTTCCGCATGATTGCCGGTCAGGAAACGCCGGATTCCGGCGAAGTAATTACCGGTGAAACCGTTAAACTGGCCTTCGTTGAACAGCTGCGCGATGAGCTGGATGACAAGAAAACCGTGTGGGAAGCGATTTCCGACGGTCTGGATATGATCAATATTAACGGTAAGGATTACCCAAGCCGTTCGTATATCGGCCGCTTTAACTTCAAAGGCGGTGATCAGCAGAAACGCGTGGGTGAATTATCCGGTGGTGAACGTGGCCGTCTGCAACTGGCTTATACCCTGAAGCAGGGCGCTAACGTACTGCTGCTGGACGAACCGTCCAACGACCTCGACGTAGAAACCCTGCGTGCACTGGAAGAAGCGGTGGATGCTTTCCCGGGTGCAGTGATGGTGGTATCCCACGACCGCTGGTTCCTGGACCGTATTGCTACGCATATCCTGGCATACGAAGGTGATTCGAAAGTGACTTTCTTTGAAGGTAACTACACCGAATACGAAGAAGACCGCAAAAAACGTCTGGGTGCCGATGCTGCACCTAAGCGTATGAAGTACAAGCGTCTGGCCTGATCCGGCGCACTGACGCGGGAGTTTTCCCGCGTCATCCTTTCTTATCTGTTCACCTTGCTTTGCTGCATTCCATTCTCTCAGCTCGCAATAAAAACTCGTCTCTGAAAAGCCTGTCTCTGTTGGCATAAAGGTCACGTTGTGCACCGGCAGCCGGTTTGCGTTATCAGCAATTACTACTAAAACTAATAGGGTATCAACAAGGGTATTATTTGTTTTATGGTGATTCCACTGAGGAAAACTATGGATAAGCGTCAGTTTGAACGGGTGCATTTTCTGCGCCGGGTGAAGGTCGCCACCGAAGGTGACGTGCTGGAGACCCATTGCATGGACATCAGCCTGCGCGGTTTGCTGCTGGTGCGTCCCGAACGGGTGAACTGGCGGCTGGAACAGCAGCTGGTGGTTACTCTGGAATTATCCGATGATCAGGTTATCACCATGAACTGCTCGCTGGTGCATATTGATGAAGACGTGGTCGGCTGCGCCTGTGACTCCATGGACCTCGACAGCATGACCACATTGCGTCGATTGCTGGAACTGAATATGCCAGACCCATCTGCCGTTGATCGTGAGCTGGCTGAGCTTATCCGCCATTCCCGTCACGCCTCGTAATTGCGGCATTTTATTTACGGGCAGTGCAGACTATCGCTGCCTATAAGCAAAAAGTCGCCTGTCTCCATCCGTCTGCTGACCTGATTTTCTGTTCTGCTTTGCGGTAAAGTAACGGCTTACTCAACTAAGAGCAGGCCGTCTTTTATGTTTTATGCGAACCTGGAAAATCAGTCCTTTCCTCATACTACCGGTAAAATTGTCTGTGTTGGGCGTAACTATGCCGAGCACGCCAAAGAACTGAATAATCCGGTGCCGTCTGCACCTATCCTGTTTATTAAACCGGCAGACGCCGCGGTGAATGTGGCTCCGTCCTTTACGCTGCCAGAAGGGCAGGGTTCTGTGCATCACGAACTGGAAATCGCCGTTCTGATCGGTGACCGCCTGAGCAATGCTGATGAGGCTGACGTGGCTGCGGCACTGGCCGGTGTTGGCCTTGGTCTGGATCTGACGTTGCGTGATCTGCAGTCAAAACTGAAAGAGAAAGGACATCCATGGGAAGTGGCTAAAGGCTTTGACGGCGCCTGCCCGCTGACTCCCTTTATGGCCGCCAGTAAAGTCATCGACTGGGGCAATATTGATCTGAAGCTGGAGCGTAACGGCCGCATTCAACAGCAGGGCAACAGCGCCGACATGCTGTTTCCGTTGATTCCGCTGATTGCTCATATGAGCCGGATTTTTACCCTGAATCCGGGTGACATCATCATGACCGGCACACCGGCAGGCGTCGGCCCACTGGAAAGCGGTGATGACCTGATCCTGTCGCTGGCACTGTCTGCCGATGCAGAATTTAACGTCAGTGCGAAGGTTGGCTGAATGATTACCTGTGATTCACCCGGTTTAGCGCCCGTCGATCAGGCCCTTGAGAGTCTGCTGAATTTTGTTCAGCCCAAACCCGGCAGCGCGACGATTGCACTGGCGGATGCCGATGGCCGGGTTCTGGCGGAAGACATACACAGCTCGCTCAATGTGCCACCGGCAGATAATTCAGCGATGGATGGTTACGCCGTACGCGCTGCGGATCTGGCTGCCGGGGATACGCTGAAACTGGCTGGAAAAAGCATGGCTGGCCATCCTTTTATTGGGCAGATGAAGGCCGGGGAATGCATCCGCATTATGACCGGGGCGGTGATGCCTGACGGCGCTGATACCGTGGTGATGCAGGAAAATACGGAAGTCGCGGGTGAAGGTCTGATCCGCTTTCCGCATCCAGCAGAGCAGGGGGATAACGTCCGCCTGTGCGGTGAGGATATTCGTAGCGGGCAGCAGATTCTTGCCTCTGGCCGACGTCTGCGCCCGGCTGATCTTGGCCTGCTGGCCAGTATTGGCATCGCTCAGGTCAGCGTTAAACCGCGTATTAAAGTCGCCTTGATGGCAACCGGCGATGAGCTGGTTGCACCGGGGCAGCCATTGGCGACTGGCCAGATTTATCAGAGCAACAGCTTTACCGTTGGCACTATGCTGCGCCGGCTGGGCTGTGAGGTGGTGGACTTCGGCATTGTTGAAGATTCCGCCAGTGCCCTGCGCGCAGCGTTTGAGCAGGCAGACAGCGCGGCCGATGTGGTGATGACCACAGGTGGCGTGTCAGTTGGTGAGGCGGATTACACCAAAGACGTGCTGGAATCCCTGGGGCGCATTGATTTCTGGCGACTGGCCATTAAACCGGGCAAACCTTTCGCCTGCGGGCATTTGCCCAATAGCCTGTTTATTGGTCTGCCGGGCAATCCGGTATCAGCCATGGTGACTATGCATCAATTGGCAACGCCTATGTTACGCCGCCT
The DNA here is from genome assembly GCA_002706025.1 of Oceanospirillaceae bacterium. Classification (GTDB taxonomy): domain Bacteria; phylum Pseudomonadota; class Gammaproteobacteria; order Pseudomonadales; family Oceanobacteraceae; genus Venatoribacter. The sequence goes on along the minus strand of PAJK01000039.1, from coordinate 11,202 downwards.
GGCCGGAGAACAGCAGGTGATGGCTCAGCGTTTAACGGCCAGGGCCGCGGAGGTATTACGTAAGCGTCCGGGACGAACCGACTTTCAGCGCGGAATTTGTTCATACGACAGCGATGGCCAGCTGCAGGTGCGTGCTGCGGGGAATCAGAGTTCGGCGGTGCTGAGTTCACTCAGTCAGGCCAACTGCTACATCGTTCTGGAGCAGCAGCGCGGCCGGGTGGAAAGTGGCGAGACGGTGACTGTGGAGCTGTTTGACGGACTTCTGTTGTAAATCCTGAAACTCCGGATTGTTAAATGCTGAGCCGTCAGACTTTGAATTTCGCCAGCTGAGCGCTGAGGTCAATGGTCTGCTCGGAAATCGCCGCCGAGGACTCATTATTCATCCGGATAACTTCGGCGATCATACTCAGGTTCATGTGGAACTTATTCAGATTGTTCTGAATTTCCCCGGCGACAGACGCCTGTTCTTCTGTGGCGGTAGACACCTGCATGTTCATATCGCTGATCTGCTGCACCGTAGCGGCAATGTTATCCAGTACTTCACCGGCGCTGCGCGCATAGCCCAGACTGGCTTCTGCCAGACCACTGGCGTCTTCCATGCTGCTGACCGCAGCGGATGTTGAGGACTGCAGCGTATCTATCATGGTGGCAATGGATTTTGTCGCATCCTGAGTGTTACTCGCCAGGGTACGCACTTCGTCAGCGACCACGGCAAAACCGCGGCCAGATTCACCGGCGCGGGCGGCTTCAATGGCAGCGTTCAGTGCCAGCAGATTGGTTTGCTCGGCAATCGAACGGATAACGGTCAGTACGGTACTGATGCCGTCGGATTCTTTGTGCACCTGATGAATGACCGAGGAAGTGCGCTGCATGGATTCTGACAGGGTTTCAATCGCCGTCAGGTTATCCTGAACTTTGCTCTGTCCGTCTGTCGCCATGGTGTTGGCATCACAGGCATAGGACGAAGTCTGAGCTGCATTACTTGCCACTTCACTGATGCTGCTGCTCATTTCATTAATCGCTGTTGCCACGGCCGACAGGTGCTCTTCCTGTTCATTAATGGAGTGGCACACCTGCCTGTTACTGGCTTTCAGGTCGGTGACCGCACTGTTGGTTTTGTTCGACGCTGTGGCGACCCGCTCCAGTGTTGAACGGAAACTTTCCAGCATACCGTCTAAAGCCAGACTCATCTGAGTAATTTCATCACGGCCGGAAATATCCACTCTGTGCGCCAGGTCGGCCTGATCTGAGATGGTAATCAGGGCGATGCGCAGGTTGCGCAGCGGGCGGATAACTGAGCGGTAAATAGCGAAACCCAGGGCGATCAGGGTAATGACCAGAGTGATCAGTAAACCGCTCAGCTGGCTCATGAGAGACTCAAATTCTGCGTCGTTACGGGCAACAAATTCTCCGGCCACGGTCAGCTGGGTTTTCATAAGTTTCCGCAGAGCCTGAATCATGGGGTCGAAATTATCGTACAGGGTTTTCGAGAATACTTCGTTGCTCATAGTTTTCAGTTGACCGGTGGACGTAAGAGCAATCTCTTTGCTGATGAAAGTATTAAGGCTGCTCCGGAGTTTCTCTGCTTTGTCGATGAGGCTGCGTTCTTCCTCCGTGTGCCTGCTCTTGAGATAAAGCGCCCAGTTCTTATCGCCCAATGCAATGGCAGCACTGACAGCGCTGATAAGCTGCTCCTGATCTATCAGATTGCCGCGGTACTTATGCAGCAGCTCAAGGGTGGTCACGGTGTAGGCGTCAGAGGTGTTTTTCAGCTGCTGCAGTGGATGAACCCGGTGTTCATAGAGGCTGTCGAGATCGTCGTGCAGTGCAATCATGCGGTTCAGTAACAAACCGGATGACAGCAGCAGGGCGAGCAGGGGAATCGCCAGAATGGCAATCAGGCGCAGTTTAATTGAAGTTTTACGCAGCATAAATTTCCCGGTTTCCCGGCGGGGGATTCCGGGAAAGTCCACATTGTTGTTTTTTTAACCATAGCCGGAACTGTGGCGGGGGCCGGGAAATTCAGAGGAGATTTGTTACTGCCGCAGGTTTACTCAGAAACAAGAATGAGGAGCGGCCTAATCCGGCTGCTCATCTTTGCCGTCAGGCTGCAGCAGCCGGGTGACATCGCCCATCATGTCCTGCCATTCGTTGTCATCGATATCGAGCAGCCCCAGGCTGCGCAGCAGAAACGCGCCTTCTGAAGCCAGAAAGGCCAGCCGCATCCGGCGTGCCTGAGGATCACTGAGATCCAGACCGGCAATAATGTCCCGGTACCAGACACGGTTGACCGCCATCTGCTTGGGGTTTTCCAGCAGCGCCATCATCAGGCTGGCGGCGCGGGCGTTGGCACTTTCGTCGGCCTGGCGGGTGGCCTGAACATGGCCTGCCACTTTGCCCAGGGCATCCGGGCTGTCGCCGGCAATGGAGCGGTAAAGGCTGTTGTACTGCTGGTCCCAACGCTCAAAGATGGCATCCAGCAGGGCCTCTTTGTTGCGGAAGCTGTATTGCACGCCACCTTTGGTGATACCTGCCGCTTTGGCCAGTGCGTCAATGGTCAGTGCTTTGGCGCCCTGCTCACCAACGATCTTCTCGGCTATGTCTAACAGAACATTGCGGTCAATAATTTTGCGTCGGCCCATACTTTTCTCTTTTAAATAAATACGTATGTATTTATATTGTCGGTGTTCGTAAAAGTAAATTATAAGGCCCGTCACCGTCAACGCACGAATGTTGCTGACACATGACGGAGCCGGGAAGGTTAATTTTATGCTGTTCGCACGACGCTGGCTGATTCTGGCCATCGTTTCCAGCGCATTGCTGCTGATTGTGGTTGATATTACGGTGCTTTATACGGCACTGCCGGCACTGACTCTGGATCTGGACGCCAGTCCGGAGCAGAAACTGTGGATTATTAATGCTTACCAGCTGGTGGCTGCGGGTCTGCTGTTGCCGATGGGTATTCTTGGTGACCGTTATGGTCATCGCCGGTTGTTCTTACTGGGATTGCTGGTATTTGGTGTCAGCTCGTTGCTGGCAGCCTTTGCTCCCACAGCTGCCACGCTGATTGCTGCCCGGGTGGGGCTGGCGGTTGGCGCGGCGATGATGATGCCCGCAACTCTGGCGCTGATCCGTCAGAGTTTCACCGATGAAAAAGAACGCACCATGGCCATCGGGCTGTGGGCCTCGGTATCCGGTGGCGGGATGGCTATTGGCCCGGTGATTGGCGGTGTGATTCTTGAGTACTTCTGGTGGGGGGCGGTGTTTCTCATTAATGTTCCGGTGGTGCTGGCGGCACTGGTGCTGACGCTGCGTTATGTGCCGCAGCAGGACGGCGATCGCCGCCGCACCTTCGATTTACCCGCCTCCGCAGAAATTCTGGCCGGTCTGGTACTGGTGATTTTTGCCGTGAAAGAAGTGTTTGGCGTTGCGCCATCCTATTGGCTGGCGTTGCTGACGGGCGTGCCAGGCCTGCTGCTGCTGGTGTTTTTTATCCGCCGCCAGTTACGTCAGACGGAACCCATGATCGACTTCCGTCTGTTCAATAACCCGCGCTTCAGTAACGGCTTTATTATTGCTCTGGTGGCTATGGCTGGCATGGTAGGCATTGAACTGGTGATTACTCAGCGTCTGCAGCTGGTGGACAACTTCACGCCTCTGCAAGCCGGGCTGCATATTCTGCCATTGCCGCTGGCGGGGTTAGTGGCTGGCCTGGTGGCCGGTGTCGTCGCCCCGCGTCTTGGCTATCGCCGTACTCTGTATATTGCACTTGGTCTGGGCGCTTTTGCGGCATTGGGGATTGCTCTGTCGGCAGAGCTGCCGGTGTGGTTTCTGATGGTGATGCTGGCTTTGCTGGGGCTGGGCGATGGCGTGGCCATGACCCTGGCTTCAACAGACGTGATGTACAGCGCACCGGCAGAAAAGGCTGGTATGGCGGCGTCACTGGAGGAAGTCAGTTATGAAATCGGCGCAGTACTTGGCATTGCTTTACTGGGTGGCCTGATGACCACAGTTTATATGAATACTTTCTCTGCTCCGGCCGGTGTGGTGTTGCCGGCAGCTGCGAACGGCAGCATTGATGCGGCGATGGCGATGGCGCGCAGCCTGCCTGAAGCGCAGGGTCAGTTGCTGGCGGACGCTGCCGGATCAGCGTTTGATCTGGCGACTCAGGTGGTATCACTGGTGGCAGCCGTGCTGATGCTGTCGACGCTTGTGGTGGTCTGGCGTCTGTATCGGGCCGGCGGTAAAACTGAGCGGGCAGTGAATGCCGGGCATACGTCAGATTCCGCTGCCTGAGATTAAAAATCTGAGCCAAAAAAAGAGCCGCTGAAGCGGCTCTTTTTTATAGCTGGCAGACGTTTCTCAGAACGGGATATCGTCGTCGAAATCGTCAAAGCTGTTGCTTGGCTGTGGTGCCGGCGCCTGTTGCGGAGCCTGCTGGTAGCCGCCACCCGGATAACCCTGATTAGGCTGGGGCTGACGGGCTGGCTGTTGCGGAGCCTGCTGATAGCCACCTGGTTGCTGCGGCGCCTGTTGTGGTGCCTGCTGAGGCGCGGGGCGCTGCTGTGGTGGTTGCTGTTGCTGTGCTGGCTGCTGCGGTTGGGCGTAACCGCCCTGAGGCTGGCCGCCGCCCATACCATTGTTCATACTGCCATTCATACCACCCTGTGGACCATTCATCATCTGTGATGGCTGTTGGTAGCCGCTCATGTTGTCGTTGGCGCCACGGCCGTCGAGCATCATCATGTCGTTGGCAACGATTTCAGTGGTGTAGCGTTTGACGCCGTCTTTTTCCCATTCACGGGTTTTCAGGCGGCCTTCAAAGTAGGCTTTGGAGCCTTTCTTCAGGTATTGCTGAACGATTTCAGCCAGCTTGCCGTACACCACAATGCGGTGCCATTCGGTTTGCTCAACTTTCTGACCGGTCTGACGGTCGTTGTAGCTTTCGTCGGTTGCCATGGTCAGGTTGGCAACGGCATTGCCGTTCGGCATATAGCGAACTTCGGGGTCACGACCCAGAGTACCAATGAGTGTCACTTTGTTAACGCTGCGACCCATGCTCTTCTCCTGTAGATTGTATTATGTTCAGTGCTTCTTCCTGATCGAAATCCGTGGCACTGACTTTCAGATAAATGGCGCCTTCGCTGGCCTGCAGACTGACTTCTGAAACCCCCTTCAGAGCCAGTAATTGTGACAGCTGAAGGTCACTGCAGTCGCCGGTTACTGCCAGACGTACGCTGGTCAGATGGCGGGGGGCGGAGGTGCGGGATAAGACCAGCGCCCAAAGTATCACTAATGCCCCCAGTCCGACAAATAGTGCAGAACTGCCATAGTGACCGAGCACCCAGCCACCCATTCCGCCGCCACAGAAGGCGCCGAGGAACTGCATGCTGGAGTAGATTCCCATGGCACTGCCTTTGGCTCCGGCAGGTGCAACCTTGCTCAGCCAGGACGGCAGGCTGGCTTCCATCAGATTGAAACCCCAGAAGTAAACCAGCATCAGCACAACCCAATGCCAGAGTTCAGAGGCGAAGGCCATACCGAACAGGCCAATGGCGATGACCACAGCACCTGTGATCACCACGCTTTTCATTTTGCGTTTCTTTTCCGCCACGATGATAAAAGGCACCATCAGGACAAAGGCGATGGCCAGAACCGGCAGATACAGCCAGCTGTGGTGTTCCGCCGGTAAACCCGCTTCCAGCAGATGTTTTGGTATGCCAACAAAAATGGCCACCATCAGCGCGTGCAGCAGAAAGATCCCCACGTTAAGCGGCCAAAGGTGAGGGTTTTTGATCTGTTTAAAGACTTCTTCCCATACCGCAGTGGCGTCACGGTGGGCTTTGGGCGGCGGGGTCGGGATCACAAACAGGGTGACCAGCACGCCACCAATGGCGAGCACTCCGGTCGCGGCAAAGATCAGGCTGAGACCACCCAGGCTGACCAGCCATGGGCCGAGCACCAGAGCAACAGAAAATGACAGGCCGATACTGGCACCGATGGAGGCCATGGCCTTCATGCGGTTATCTTCGCGGGTGAGGTCAGTTACCAGCGCCATAATGGCACTGGCAATGGCGCCACCACCCTGCAGGGCGCGGCCGGCAATCACGCCCCAGACACTGTCAGCGCTGGCGGCAATAAAACTGCCCAGGGCAAAAATGATCAGGCCGCCAACAATAATGGGCTTACGGCCAATGCGGTCGGACAGAGTACCGGCCGGAATCTGCAACAGTGCCTGGGTCAGTCCGTAGACACCCATGGCCAGACCCAGCAGCTGGGGTGTGGCACCTTCAAGCTTACTGCCTTCCAGCATCATCACCGGCAAGACCATAAACAGGCCGAGCATACGCAGAGCATATAAGGAGGCCAGAGAAATAACGGCGCGTTTCTCTACAGCGGAAAATGCGGCCTGAGTACGGGCATCGTTGGCAGGGGCGCTAACCCGGGATGACGAGGTGGACATGGTGTAACTGGTAACTGAACAGAAAAGGAGCGCAAGTTTAACAGCTTTGGCCTCCGGTTATCAGCTCTGATATACCAGTTATCGGGGTGTCTCCTGAGAGGACAGACGCCACACTGGCACGGGAGTATTATATTTTCACCTTAGGCGGGTAGTCGGATGACATAAAAAATGCTTAGTTCCGCAGTTTTTATTCGCTTCTGGAATACTAGGAAAAAGAGTCATAACAGGTCGTTTCTACAGTAAAAACGGACCGTAAATGACCGATACTGAATTGGTATTTTCACCGGGATTGCGTACACTCAATTCGTCGGTTGGGGAAGACCGGCGAGTACGCCCAAAATTCCGGGTAAACATAAAGGAGCTATGTTATGGATCGCCAGGTTGGTTTGCCAGGTAAGCGGGTCATATTGTTTGGCCATCAGAATCTTCAGAATTCAATTCTTATTGGTTACATTCATCAGCGTACTAACGTTGATTGTCAGCTGGTCAATGTACCGGAATGGCAACCGGAATGGAGCCTTTCCTCCACCGGAACTCTTGCTTTGATCGATGCGGATTGCGCGCGTCCGGATAAGCTGCACGATCTGCTTGATGAAATCCACGAGCAGGATATGGATATTAAAGTGGCCCTGTTTAACGTGATCAAAGGTCATCCGGCGGAGCGCTTTATTGCCTGGCCCATGGTGAACGGGCTGTTTTATCGTGATACCTCCCAGCAGCAGCTGAGCAAAGGCATCATCGGCTTGTTTGAAGGGGAGTACTGGTTACCGCGTGAGCTGATCGGTAAGTACCTTGAAAAAACCCGCCACAAGCCACGCAAAATGCCCACTACGACCACTCAGCTTACCCGCCGCGAAAAGCAGATTCTGCGTCTGACTGCCACCGGCGCTACCAATATCGAAATTGCCGAGAAACTCAGCGTCAGTATGCATACGGTGAAGACCCACATTTACAATCTGTTCAAAAAGATTGGGGCCGCTAACCGTATTCAGGCGGTGAACTGGGCAAAAGAGTATATGGAAGAGTTGTTGCAGGAACCGGTTGAATAATCGGCTGTAAGCGTCCCGCGCATGAATTACAATAGTGGCTTTTGTTTCGGAACGAAGAGTCAACTATGGACACGATTCACGTCCGCGGGGCGCGCACGCACAACCTCAAGAACATCGATATTGATATTCCCCGTGACAAACTGGTCGTCATCACTGGATTGAGTGGTTCCGGCAAATCTTCCCTCGCATTTGACACTTTGTACGCCGAAGGCCAGCGGCGCTATGTTGAATCGCTCTCCACTTACGCGCGGCAGTTCCTGTCGATGATGGAAAAGCCGGATGTGGATCTGATCGAAGGTCTGTCACCGGCGATCTCGATTGAGCAGAAGTCGACCTCTCATAACCCGCGTTCTACTGTGGGAACCGTAACCGAGATTTACGACTACCTGCGTCTGCTGTTTGCCCGCGTCGGTACGCCACGTTGTCCGGATCACGATGTTGCACTGGAAGCCCAGACCATCAGCCAGATGGTCGACGCCATCATGACGCAGCCGGAAGGCGCGAAAATGATGATTCTGGCGCCGGTGATCCGTGACCGTAAGGGTGAACATCTGCATGTTTTTGAAAGTCTGCGCGCCCAGGGGTTTATCCGCGTGCGGGTGGATGGTCTGGTGTGTGATCTGGATGATACGCCGGATCTGGATAAGCGCCGCAAGCACACCGTCGAAGTGGTGGTGGATCGCTTTAAAATCAAAGAAGGCATTGAACAGCGTCTGTCTGAATCACTGGAAACCTGCATCGAACTGAGCGGTGGTCTGGCGCTGGTCGCCGATATGGATGACGACAAAGCTGAGCGGCTGCTGTTTTCTTCGCAGTTTTCTTGTCCGCACTGTGGTTACAGCCTGTCGGAACTCGAACCGCGCCTGTTTTCTTTTAACAACCCGGCCGGTGCCTGTCAAAGCTGTGATGGCCTGGGGGTTAAGCAATATTTCGATCCGGAACTAGTGGTTCAGGACCCGTCGCTGACCATTGCTGAAGGGGCTATCCGTGGCTGGGACCGGCGCAGTATTTATTATTTCCAGATGCTCAGCTCCGTGGCCGAGCATTATGGCTTCAGCATCGACAAACCATTCAGCAAGTTAACGGTCAAGCAACGCGGTCTGCTGCTGAATGGCAGTGGCGATGAAGAAGTGAACTTCAGTTATGTGAATTCCCGTGGTGATCAGATCATCAAGCAGCATCCGTTCGAGGGTGTACTGCCGAATCTGGATCGCCGCTATCACGAAACCGATTCGCAGATGGTGCGTGAGGAATTATCCAAATATCTGAGTGTGCAGCCGTGTCCGGCCTGTGAAGGTTCCCGTCTGCGCGTTGAAGCACGCAACGTATTTCTTGGCGATAAAACCATCCACGCCTGCACCGCTATGCCGGTGGAAGATGCGTTCGGCTATTTCAGCAGTCTGAAACTGGATGGCCATAAAGGCGAAATCGCGGAAAAAATCCTCAAGGAAATCCGTGAACGTCTGAGCTTTCTGGTTAACGTGGGCCTGGAATATCTGACCCTCAACCGCAGTTCGGATACCTTATCCGGCGGTGAAGCGCAGCGTATCCGCCTGGCCTCACAGATTGGTGCTGGTCTGGTCGGGGTGATGTACATCCTCGATGAGCCATCCATTGGTCTGCATCAGCGCGACAACGACCGCCTGTTGAAAACCCTGTTCCGCCTGCGTGATCTGGGCAATACCGTACTGGTGGTTGAGCACGATGAAGATGCGATCCGCAGCGCCGATCACCTGATTGATATTGGCCCGGGGGCTGGCGTTCACGGTGGTCAGGTGATTGCACAGGGCACGCCGAAGCAGGTATTTGCCAACAAAAATTCCATCACCGGACAGTTTATGTCTGGCAAGCGTGGCATTCAGGTGCCGGAAAAACGCGTGCCGTATAACAAAGATAAACTGATGACCTTAACCGGCGCCCGCGGTAATAACCTGAATAACGTCGACCTGACGATTCCTCTGGGGCTGATGACCTGTGTGACCGGTGTTTCCGGTTCCGGTAAATCAACCCTGATTAACCGCACTCTGTTCCCGCTGGCGTCGACCGCACTGAACGGTGCCACTACGCTGAAAGCGGCAGAGTACGACAGCATTACCGGTCTGAAGCAGCTGGATAAAGTGGTCGATATCGACCAGAGCCCGATTGGCCGTACACCACGCTCTAACCCGGCCACTTACACCGGTATTTTTACCCCGGTACGTGAATTGTTTGCCGGTACACAGGAAGCCCGTTCCCGCGGTTACAAAGCCGGTCGTTTTTCCTTTAACGTTAAAGGTGGCCGCTGCGAAGCCTGTCAGGGTGACGGTGTTATTAAAGTGGAAATGCACTTCCTCGCCGATATTTATGTACCGTGCGATATTTGCCACGGCAAACGTTATAACCGCGAAACGCTGGATATCCGTTATAAGGGTAAAAATATCCACGAAGTGCTGGAAATGACGGTAGAAGATGCACGTGAATTCTTCGATGCGATTCCGGCGGTTGCGCGTAAATTACAGACGCTGATTGATGTGGGCCTGACCTACATTAAACTCGGTCAGGCCGCGACGACATTGTCCGGTGGTGAAGCACAGCGGGTTAAACTGGCGAAAGAATTATCCAAGCGTGATACCGGTCAGACGCTCTACATTCTGGATGAGCCGACTACAGGTCTGCACTTCCACGATATTGAGCAGCTGCTGGCGGTATTGCATCGTCTGCGCGATCACGGCAACACCATTGTGGTGATCGAGCACAATCTGGATGTCATTAAAACCGCAGACTGGATTGTCGATCTTGGACCGGAAGGTGGTTCCAAAGGCGGTTATATTATCGCTGAAGGTACGCCGGAAGAGGTGGTTAAGAATAAAGATTCCTACACCGGACATTTCCTGAAACCGTTGCTTAAAGCCGGGAAAAAATAAATGGCCAAACGACCAGCCTGTACTGTGTGCAGGCGGCCGTTGTCCGTTTGTCTGTGCTCCGCCATTACGACTATGAAAGCATGGGTAAGCGGAACACAGGTAAACGACGGAGCACAGGTAACCAAAGATCAGCTGAAGCTGGTGATCTGGCAGGACCCGACCGAAGCAAAGCATCCGCTGTCAACGGCTCCGCTGCTTAATCTGAGTATTCAGGATTCCGTGCTGCTGCAGGGTGATCATTTCAGTTATCAACAGGTGTTTGGTGATACACCAGTGGATCAGGTGGCGGTGCTGTATCCGTTTAACAGTGGCAATGCCGTTATTGCAGAGCACAGACATGCCGTCCGGGCGTTGCTGATCATTGATGGTACCTGGCGTAAAACCCGTAAACTGGTATTACAGAACCCATGGCTTGCTGAGCTGCCTTTTATCGCCTTGCAGCCAGAGGAAAAAAGCCGTTACCGCATACGGACATCTCCCCATGATTTTGGTCTGTCGACTATTGAGGCCGGAGCCATGGCTCTTAACTGGCTGGCGGACACAGACGAATTCAGCAGAATATTGTCTGTGCTTGACCGGCTGGTGGAAATTCAGCAGTCGTTCGGCCATAAAGCCGATAAATAAACGTGTGGTAAAAATGAAATAAAAAAGGCGCCGAAGCCACTACTGTCCCACAGTTTAAAACGGATTTTTTTATAAACGGCTTTTAATGCCGATAAGCCATATGCCTCCTGGGGGAACTTATCCCCCGGGCCGGCATGGCGCCCCCCAGCTTTTCGCTTTTTGG